>CAMLEQ010000001.1 GCA_946479015.1 uncultured Gemmatimonadota bacterium
CCGCCCCTCCCCCCCGGCACCTCAATCACGGAGCTGCCGCACATGACACCCACCGTTCAGCGCGTCTCGTTCGTGTTCGGGTGGATCCTCATCGCGCTCGGGATCCTCGGCTTCATCACCTCGCCCGGCGCGATCACGGCGGACAGCGCGCACGCCGCCCGCATCTTCGGGCTCTTCCCCGTGAACATCGCGAGCAACGTCCTGCATCTCACGTGGGGCGTCTGGGGGATCGCCGCCTCACAGTACCACGACAGCTCGCGGCAGTTCGCGCGCATCAGCGGCGTGGTGTACATCGCGCTCGCGATCCTCGGCCTCTTCTCCACGAGCCTGCTCGGCCTCTTCCCCATCGGCTCGAACGACATCTGGCTCGACGCACTGATCGGCATCGTGCTCGGGTATGCGGGAGCGACGGACCACGTCGGCGTGGAGGTGGTAGGACATAGTCGCTAGACCACCATGGAACGCGTGTGGCGTGTGGGAGACTGACGGGAAGAGGAGGGAGGTAGAGCGAGAATAGGTTCGGCTGTAGAGAGAGTCCATCTACACACGAGCCTACACGCGCTCTACCTCCCTCCTCTCTCCGTCAGTTCCCCACACGCCACACGCGTCCCATGGTTGTCTAGCCACTAGGTCCTAGAGACGCCCCCCTCCCATTTCCCGCGCTCCCGACTATCCATCCCACATGCCCACCGTCGCCTTCGCCACCTCCGCCGCCACCGCGGGGCTCGTCCCCGACGATCACCTCCCCCTCCCCGAGCTCTCGCGCCTCGGCATCCAGGTACGCCCCGAAGTCTGGAGCGATCCCGACGTGCCGTGGGAGACGTTCGACGGCGTCGTCATCCGCACCTGCTGGGACTATCACCAGCGGCGCGCGGAATTTCTCGCGTGGGTGGACCGGTTGGAGCGCGCGGGGGTGCCGCTCTGGAATCCTCCCGACGTGCTGCGCTGGAACTCCAGCAAGATGTACCTGCGTGAGCTCGCGGAGCGCGGCGTGCCGGTGGTCCCCACGCGCTTCGTGGAGCCCGGCGACGTGGTGTCGCTCGCGAGCATCCTCGCCGAGGAGCGTTGGACCGACGCGGTGGTGAAGCCCGTCATCTCCGCCGGCGGCCACGAGACGTGGCGCACCACTCCCGCGCGCGCCGCGGACGACGAGCCGCGCTTCCGCGCGCTCGTGGCCGAGCACGGGATGATGGTGCAGCCCTTCGTGCCCGAGGTGGCGCACCACGGCGAGTGGTCGATCCTCTTCTTCGGCGGCGCCTTCAGCCACGCGGTGCTCAAGCAGCCGGCGGAGGGACGCTTCCTCGTCCAGGAGCAGCACGGCGGCTCGAGCCGCCCCGCGGATCCGCCCCCGGCGATCGTGGCGCAGGCACACCGCGTGGTGGACCGGGTGGGACGGCCGCTCCTCTACGTGCGCGTGGATGGCTGCGTGGTGCAGGGGCAGCTCCGTCTCATGGAGCTCGAGGCGCTGGAGCCCAGTCTCTTCCTCGCGCTCGACCCCGGCGCCCCCGCCCGCTTCGCGCGCGCCGTCGCCGCCGCGCTCCAGGACGCGACGCGCGATGTCGCGACGCGCGCGGACCGGCGCGCGAGCCGCGGCGCGGTTCCGGGCTGATCGTCCGCGCCGCTAGTCGAGCGGCAGCACCATCGAGATGAGTGCCTTCTGCGCCGCGTGCCGCCACTGCGCGGAGTCGCGCAACGGCTCCGGCCACGTGTCCATCGCCACCGGCGCGAAGCCGAACCCCGCCCAGAAGCCGGCCGCGCGCAGCGTGAACAGGTAGACCCCGCGCAGCCCGCGCGCGCGCGCCCACGCGATACGGTGTCGCGCGAGGCGCGACGCGATCCCCTGCCCGCGCCACGGCTCGAGCACGCACACCGATCGCAGCAGCCCGTACGCGCCGTACACCTCCATCCCGGCCACGCCCACCACCTCGCCGTCGCGCGACTCGGCCACCGCGTACTGCGCGCCGAACTGCTCGTCGAGCCCGCCGAGGAAGAGCCCCGCGCCGGCGATCACCCCGCGCGCGGCGGGGAGATCTCCAGCGCTCGCGGGGCGGATCGTCACCACGCGCGCATCCCCGTCGGCGCGCTCGCTCGTCACTGTGCTCATCGTTCTCACTGGTCGGGCGCCGCGCTCCACCGGCGCGGCGCGACTGCTCAGCCGGCGCCGCCCGGCGCCATGACCTCGAAGTGTCGCACCTCGGGCTCGCGCTCGAGGAGAAAGGCGTCGTCCTCCGGATAGTACACGGCGCGATCGCGATCAGGACCGGCGAAGCGGTCGATCGCCTCGTACGACTCCCAGAGCGAAATCAACAGGAACTCCGCGCGGTTCCCCTCCACGCGCCGCAGCACCCACACCCCCGCGTTCCCCGGCGTCGCCCGGTAGTCGGCCAGCCCCGTGCGCTCGAGATAGTCCATGTACTCGTCCGCCTTCGCCGCCGGCGTCTCGCCGCGCCACAGTCGTGCGATCATCGTCGTCACCTCGTTCCGGATGCGGGCCGGCCGGACACGCCTCGCGCCACGCCCGCGCCGAACGATCCCCGTCGCGACCGCCACGAGCCCTTCCAGCGCCCGCGCCGCGCTCTCCGCGTCGTAGAAGTATGGATCCATCGGCCGGCCTCACCCGTAGTCACATGGTTGCATACCACTAATTGCGCTGATACTGGTTAGAATTGCGATCATGGTCTAACTTGTCAATAGGCAAATACGAGTTACATTCGACCGACAATGGGCCAGTCTCCACTCGACGCGCCGCTCCCCTTCAAGTTCGTGGGCGGCTCCCTGCCCCTCGACTTCATCAACACGGTCGACTGGCGCGAGCCGCCGGGCGACCGCTTTCCCGGCGCCGACGCGCTCCTCCGCGAGCGCATCGGCGGCTGGGATGACCTGCTGCGCTGGGGGCGCGAGAGCGGCGTGCTCGATGACGCCGGCGCCGGCGTGCTCGCCGACTACGCCGGCCGCCACCCGTACCTCGCGCGCGAGGCGTGGGAGCGCGCGCTCGCCCTCCGCGCCGCGGTGCGCGCCGTGATCACCGCCGCCGCCGCCGACCAGCCTCCGCCCGCGTGGAGCGCCGACATCTTCGAGTCCGCGCTCGCGCACGCGCTCCAGCACCGCCGCATCGCGCTCACCGGCGCCCCCCCGCGCTGGAGCTGGGACGTGCACGACGCGCCGCTCGACCGCATCCGCTGGGAGATCGCGTGGAGCTCGGCCGAGCTGCTCACCTCGCCCGAGCTCCCCGCGGTGCGCACCTGCATGGGCGAGGACTGCGGGTGGATGTACGTGGACCGCAGCCGCAACCATCGTCGCCGCTGGTGCGAGATGGCCATCTGCGGCAACCGCGCGAAGGCCCGCCGCCACTACGCGCGCCGGAAGAACGCCTCCGGACCCTGAGCGCGTCGCTCACACCCACTCGCGCGCCGCCGCCAGCTCGCGCACGGGCAGCACGCCGGCGCTCCCCGGCGCATCGTCCTCCCCGTCGCGCGGCCCCTTCGGCCCGCCGCGCCGCGCCTTCGCGCTCCACGCCTCGATCGCCAGCGTCACCAGCGCCGTCCCTTCCAGGTGCGCATCGGTGGCGGCCTCGTAATCGCGCCCTGGAGCGCGCCCCGGGTGGTAGCGCGCGATCATCGCGTCCAGCAGTGCGCGCCGCCGCGCGCCGTCCGGCGTCTCCATCGTCGCACGCGCGAAGCACACCACGCTGCGATAGTTCACCGAGTGGTAGAGCGCCGTGCGCGAGTACACCAGCCCGCCCACCTGCGTCACCGTCACGCACACCGGCGCGCCGCCGGCGAGGTGCCGCATCAGCCGGCTGTGGTGCCCGCCGTGCAGGTGGATGCGGTCCGGCGCGTCCGCGTCGTAGTGGTAGGTCATCGGGATCACCACCGCGTCGCCATCGTCCACGAACCCCACGTGCGCCACCAGCCCGCTGGCGAGGATCTCCGCCCCCTCGTCAGGCACCGCCCGATCGGCGTGCACGCGGATCCGCGCCCGCTCATCGCCGCTGGCATCGCGTGCTCGGCCATCGATCGTCGTCATCGCCTCCCTCCGTCCGTCCGTTCGCCCGCCGCGCTGCCCTGGCGCGGCGCGGCGACAGGTGATACGATGGACGCATCATGGCTCCATCGAAAGCGCCAGAACGACGCAACTCAATGAGGCCAGCAGGGCGCCCGCCGGCACGCGCGGCGAGCGCGCCGGACACGCTGGTCCCGCTCGACCCGGGCGCGCCGACACCGCTCTACCGCCAGCTCTACGACGGCGTGCGCCGCGCGATCCTCTCCGGCCGCCTCCGCCCCGGCGCGCGCCTCCCCTCCACGCGCACGCTCGCCGCGGAGCTCGGGATCGCGCGCGTCACCGCCGCGCTCGCGTTCGACCAGCTCCGCGCCGAGGGATACATCGAGGGGCGCTCGCGCGCCGGAACCTTCGTGGCCTCCACGATCCCCGACGCGCACCTCACGGCGGCGCCCGTGCGCGCGTCCACTCCCCCCGCTCCCCCGCCGCGGCTCTCCACGCGCGCCGCCGCGATCGCCGCCGCCATCGCATCCTCCGCTCCCGCGGCCACCGGACGCCCCCTTCCCTTCCGGAGCGGCACCCCCGCGCTCGATGCGTTCCCCGCGCGCCTCTGGGCGCGCCTCGTCGCGCGGCAGTGGCGCCGCCCCACACGCACGCTGCTCGCGTACGGCGAGATCGCCGGCCACGGTCCGTTGCGCGAGGCGATCGCCGGCTACGCCGCCGCCGCGCGCGGCGTGCGCTGCACGCCGGAGCAGGTGATCGTGACCAGCGGGTCGCAGCAGGCGCTCGATCTCGCCGCGCGCGTGCTGCTCGATCCGGGGGATCGCGTGTGGATCGAGGACCCCGGCTACCACGGCGCACGCAATGTCTTTCTCGCCGCCGGCGCCGTGCTCGCCCCCATGCGCATCGACAGTGAGGGACTCGACGTCGCCGCCGCCGCGCGCGCCGAGCCGAACGCGCGACTCGCCTATGTGAGCCCGTCGCACCAGTATCCGCTCGGCGTCACCATGAGCGCGCCGCGCCGCCTCGCGCTGCTGGACTGGGCCCGCGCCGCACGCGCGTGGATCGTCGAGGACGACTACGACAGCGAGCTGCGCTACGCGAGCCGTCCGCTCCCCTCGCTCCAGGGGATGGACGAGGGAGGACGCGTGCTCTACGTGGGCACCTTCAGCAAGACGCTCTTCCCCGCGCTCCGCCTCGGCTATCTCATCGTCCCCGAGTCGCTCGTGGATGCGATCCGCGCCGCGCTGGCCATCACGTCCCGCCACGCGGCGGCGGTGGACCAGTCGGTGCTCGCCGACTTCATCGCCGAGGGACACTTCGCGCGCCACGTGCGCCGCATGCGCGCGCTGTACGCCGAGCGGCAGCACGCGCTGCTCGACGCCGTGTCACGCACCGCGCTCCACGAGCACCTCGACGTGCGCCCCGCCGACGCGGGGATGCAGCTCCTCGGCTGGCTCCGCGATTCGCGCGCCGACGATGTCGCGTGCGCTGCGGCTGCCGCCGCCGCGGGCGTCGAGGTGACGCCGCTCTCCCGCCACGCCATGCGGCCGCTGGAGCGCGGCGCGCTCATCCTCGGCTACGCGGCGTTCCCCCAGGCGGCGCTGCGCCGAGGTGCGGAGCGGCTCGCGGGCGTGATGCGCGCGCTCCGCACCGGATGAGAAGACGCCCCGCATGCTGCGGGGCGTCTTCGGAAGTCGGCGGGTGCGCCGCGCTACGACTGCGGGCGCGCCGCCTCGAAGCCATCGCACCCGCTGATCGGCGTCACCACCAGGTGCAGCGCCGCGTGCCGCGGGTGCCCGCACTCCTCGAGCAGCGTCTCCGGCGCCTCGTGCCCTCGCCGGATCTGCAGCAGCTCGGTGTCCGCCGTGTGTGTCTCTCCGTAGTGCGCGCACAGCCCGCACTGTCCGTCGTGCACGTGTTGCATGATCTCCCTCCGCGATCGAGGTTCCGGCCTCGGCCGTCCGGCAGCACGGGCCGGACTCTCCCGCCCGGCTCCGCACGGATGGCCGCGGCACATCGCGGCTTGCGAACGCCGCAATTCTCGCGCGCGGAGCGCGGGCGGCGCGGGCACGGGCGATCCTCGGGACGCTGATCCCCGGTTCGCTGTAGATTGCATTTCACGGCCGCCGAGATCGCGCCCCCGCCGATCCACATTCGCATGTCCCTGCCCGACCATTTCGCCAGCGACTTTCCGCCTGCCATCAAGACCCGCGGCGAGACCTACCGACGCGAGGGACGGGTGCGGATCATGGCCGCCACCGAGCACGGCATCGAGGCGGAGGTCAGTGGCACCCACTCCTACGCGGTCAGCATCGCATGGGGCGATGCGGGCACGATCGCCTACGAATGCTCCTGCCCCTACGCCCGGGACACGGGTCCGTGCAAGCACATCTGGGCGACGCTGGCCGACGCGGAGGCCAGGGGGTTCCCGCTTCCGATTCCCCTGTGGCCCGATGACGAGGAGCTCGGCGAGCTCGAGCCCCCGCTCCCTCCCCCCGCTCGCGCGGCTCGCCATCCCGCGTGGAGGCTCGTCCTGCAGAACGTCGGGCGGCAGATGGCCGCGGAGTCGGCGCGGCCGGTGGCCTCTCCCGCCAGGGGGGAGCAGCGCCTCGTTTACGTGGTCGACACGCCCAAGACCACCATGATGCAGAGCGGCCTGTACATCGACGTCATGGTGGAAGCACGACGGCGCGACGGCGCGTGGGGCGCGCCGAAGACGATGACCATCGGCAACGCGCGCTGGGACGCGATCGCCGATCCCGCCGACCGCGAGATCGCGCAACTGCTCCTCGGCGCGCGGCAGGAGTATGCCGCGTGGAACGCGGCGCCCCCGCGTGGCGCTGCGAGCTTCGCGCTACCCGTGTCCGCGTTCGAGGTCACGCTCCCCCGTCTCTGCGCGACGGGGCGCTGCCGGGTGCGTCACACCACCGAGGATCGCGTCGGCGTGCCGCTCGCGTGGGATCCGGGAGAGCCATGGGAGCCCCGGATTCTCTTCGTCCGCGACGGCGGCGCGCGTTACCGCCTGCACCTCTCCCTGCGCCGCGGTGACGAACGCCTGCCCGGCGGCGAACCGTCGTTGCTGCTTCACGGTGGGCTGCTGATCCACGGTGGAACGGCGGCACGACTGCGGACGCACGACGCCATTCCGCTCCTCGCCGCCATTGCCGCGCCGTCCGGCATGATCGTCGGCGCGGCGGAGCTGCCGGAGGTGATCGCGGAGCTTCTCTCCCTTCCGCATCTCCCGCCGGTGCAGTGGCCGGAGGAGCTCGCGATCGAGGAGGCGCACCCCGAGATGCGCCCGCGCCTGCGGCTCGAGCGTCCCAGACGGTACGCCTGGCGGCCGGATCTCGTGATGGGAGCGCTCTCCTTCGGCTATGGCGATCTGATGGTCGATGCCGGCCATGCCGGCGCGGCCATGTACGAGCGAGATGCGCGACGCATCGTGCATCGAGACCGCGCCGCCGAGCGCGCGGCGATCCAGCGGCTGCACGGCGCCGGCTTCCGGGACGACTACGACTACGACACCGGTGCGCTCGGACTCGCCATCGCCCCGGCGAGGATCGACGAGGTGGTGCTCGCGCTCCTCGCCGAGCGGTGGGACGTGGAGCTCTCCGGACGCCGGTACATCGCGCCCGGCGCATCGCGCATCGACCTGCGCTCGGGCATCGACTGGTTCGAGCTCGAGGCGGGGGTGGAGTTCGGCGACCAGCGCGCGATGTCGCCGGAGCTGCTCGCGGCGCTCCACCGCGGAGATCGGGTGGTCACCCTCGCCGACGGCTCCGTGGGCATGCTGCCCGCGCACCTGCTGCGCGACCTCGCGCGCGTCGCGGAGATGGGCACGGTCGCCGAGGGGCGTGTGCGCTTCGCTCGAAGCCAGGTGGGGCTGCTCGATGCCTTGCTCGCCGCCCTGCCGGAGATCACGACGGACGATCGATTCGCCCGCGCCCGCGAGGAGCTGCACCGCTTCGAGCGCATCGAGCCGCTCGAACCTCCCGCGGGGTTCACCGGGGAGCTGCGCCCGTACCAGCGCGAGGGGCTCGGCTGGCTCGACTTCCTGCGGCGGTTCGGATTCGGCGGCTGCCTCGCCGACGACATGGGGCTCGGCAAGACCGTTCAGCTCCTCGCGCTGCTCCAGATGCGGGCGCTGGAGCGCGGCGGTCCATCACTCATCGTGGTGCCGCGCTCGCTCGTGTTCAACTGGCAGCGCGAGGCAGCGCGCTTCACCCCCCGGCTGCGCGTGCTCGATCACAGCGGCGCGCAGCGCCGCCGCGAGGTGGAGCAGTTCGACGAGTACGATCTCGTGCTCACCACGTACGGCACCCTGCGCCGGGATGCGGCGATGTTCAAGGACGTCGAGTTCGACTACGTGGTGCTCGACGAGGCGCAGGCGATCAAGAACGCGAGCACCGCTTCCGCCAAGGCGGCGCGGCTGCTCCACGCGCGGCACCGGCTCGCGCTCACCGGGACGCCGGTGGAGAACCACCTCGGCGACCTGTGGAGCCTGTTCGAGTTCCTGAACCCCGGCATGCTCGGCACGGCGGCGGCGTTCAAGCGGCTGCGCGCCGGAACGGCGATCGGTCAGGGTACGGAGGCGACCGACGGATCCCGCGAGCTGCTCGCCCGCGCGGTGCGCCCGTTCATCCTGCGCCGCACCAAGGAGCAGGTCGCGCGCGAGCTGCCCGAGAAGCTCGAGCAGACGGTGTACGTGGATCTCGAGCCGGCGGAGCGCAAGCTGTACGACCAGCTACGCGACCATTATCGGGCCACGCTGCTCGCGCGCGTGGGACGCGTCGGGATGGCGAAGTCGAAGATGCAGGTGCTCGAGGCGCTGCTGCGGCTGCGCCAGGCCGCGTGCCACCCCGGCCTGCTCGACAAGGCACGCGCGAGCGCATCGAGCAGCAAGCTCGACGCGCTCGTCCCGCAGGTGGTGGAGGTGATCGAGGGCGGCCACAAGGCGCTCGTGTTCTCGCAGTTCACGTCGCTCCTCGCCATCCTGCGCGAGCGCCTGGATGCGGAGGGGGTGACCTACGAGTACCTCGACGGCCGCACGCGCGACCGGGAGCGGCGCGTCGCCCGCTTTCAGGGAGATCCCGCCTGCCCCGTGTTCCTCATCAGCCTCAAGGCCGGCGGTGTGGGGCTCAACCTCACCGCCGCCGACTACGTGTTCCTGCTCGACCCGTGGTGGAACCCGGCCATCGAGGCGCAGGCCATCGACCGCGCGCACCGCATCGGGCAGGCGCGGCGCGTGTTCGCGTCGCGCCTCATCGCCCGCGACACGGTGGAGGAGCGCGTGCTCGAGCTGCAGGACGCGAAGCGCGACCTGGCGCAGGCGATCGTGGGCGAGGACAGTGGCCTCATCGCGCGGATCGGACGGGCGGAGCTGGAGGAGCTGTTGCGCTGACGGTCCATGCGCCGCCGAGATCAGCGGCTGCGATCTTCGTCCATCAGCATCTCGACCGTGCCTCGCGGCAGCGCCACCTCGCGCGGCGAGGGCCAATCGGCGAGCGGATCTCCCTGCTCGATCGCCGCACGCACGATCCCCAGGGCCACCAGGCGTGCATAGCATCCCATGCCCACCTCGTGCTCGAGGTCGCGGATGTCGGCGGAGCGCATGTTATGGAATGTAGCTGAATTAGCAACGTCATACGAAGGTGTGAGCGTTCTCGCGGAATCGACCTCCCCCGGCGTAGGGGCCGGTTGGTCCCGGCTGTCCTCCTCGGTAGTGTCCATCATCTCACGAGCATCCCAGCGTGCCCGCCGCCAGAAGAGTGGCGGCGGGCCTCGAGGCATATCCATTACTAGTACTAGCGAACTTCCCGTGTGGCGACTCGCCGCGGCGCTGCTGCTTCTCCCCTCGCTCGCCGCGGCCCAGGGCGGCGCCGAGATCATCCGCGGCCACGTGGCCACGAGTGACCACCGCCCCGTTCCCAACGCGATCGTCACCGTCACCGGGCTGGAGTCGCGCACCACGCGCACCGCGCACACGAACGACAAGGGCTCGTACACGGTGCTCTTCGGCGAGGGGGAGCGCGAGTATGTCGTCACCGCGCGCTCGATGGGCTTCACGCCAGGCACGGTGCGCGCGCTCCGGCTCGGCGAGTCGAACATCATCGTCGCCGACGTCGTGCTCGAGCACACCCCCGTGCAGCTCGACTCCGTGACCGTCGTGGGCAGCCGGAGCGCGCCGTCGGCGGCCGCCGAGCACCCGGACATCGGCGGCCACGAAGAGGACGTCACGCAGGGCGCGCTCTTCTCCCTCGACCCGTCGGACCTGAACGCGCTGGCCGCCCAGGTGCCCGGCGTGATGGCGATCGCCGGTGTGGATGGCGGCCCCGACGGCTTCTCCGTGCTCGGCGCCTCCCCCGATCAGAACAACGTGCAGCTCGACGGCTCCACCTTCGGCGGGCGGTCGCTCCCTCCGGATGCCATCGCCGGCGCGCACCTCGCAACGACCACGTTCGACCCGTCGCGCGGCAACTTCGCCGGCGGCCAGCTGAACCTCACGTCGCGTCGCGGGAACGATCTGTTCCAGGCGAGCGGCCGCATCGGGCTCGCCGACCCGCACCTCGCCTGGGCGGATCCCGCGGCTCCCACTCCCGTCTCGCGCAACCTGACCATGAGCGGGGGCGTGAGCGGCCCGATCGAGCGCGGGCTCGCGTACTTCAATCTCTCCTTCTCCAACACCGTCAACACGAGCGACCTGCTCTCCCTCTCCTCGATCGATGGCCGGCGCCTCGACCTGTACGGGCTCTCGCGCGACACGATCGACGCCCTCGCCGGCACGCTCGGGACGTTGGGGGTCCCGCTCACCACGAGCGACATCCCCGACAAGAACACCGGCACCAATCGCTCGGCGTTCCTCCGCGTGGATCTCTCTCCAGCGGCGACCACCTCGCTCATCATCACCGGCAACGCCGGGCAGTACGACCAGGCCGGCTCCGGTATCTCGCCCACCAGCTTCCCCTCGCTCGGGACATCGAACCGGTCGCACAACTACGGCCTCCAGGTGAGCGCCTCCGGGTACGTGCACGGGCTCATCGACGAGCTCAAGACGAGCGTGCAGGGCTCCTCCTCGAACTCCGGCCCATTCGTCTCGCTTCCGCACGGCAACGTGCGCGTGGGCTCGTCGTTCACCGACGGCCGCACCGGCCTTACCTCGTTGAGCTTCGGCGGCAGCATGGGGGGAACCAACTCCAACCGCAGCCGGAGCTGGGAGACGAGCAACGAGCTGTCGTGGATCACGGCGAGCAGCCGCCACCGCGTGAAGTTCGGGCAGTCCATCAGATGGGAGTGGAACGACACGAAGAACGCGGCGAACCCGTTCGGCACGTTCTCCTTCCAGTCGCTCGACGATCTCGCCAGCAACCACCCCGCCTCCTACTCGCGCACGCTGTCCGCATCCCAGCGCTCCACGAAGTCGGTGATCGGGGCGATGTGGGTCGGCGGCGAGTCGCGCCTCTCGGGGCAGGCGCTGCAGCTCCAGTACGGCTTCCGCCTGGACATGGCGCACCCGGGTACCACGCCGGCGTACAATCCGACCGTGGACTCGCTCTTCGGCCGCCGCACCGACGACGTGCCGCAGGACGTGGGACTCAGTCCGCGCCTGGGCTTCACCTGGACGCCGCACCCGATGCAGCCCGGCCGGTGGGACGGGCGCCACATGCCCTTCACCATCTCCGGAGGGATCGGCGCCTTCCACGGCGTGATCCCGCCCAGTCGCATTGCGGCGCTCGTCGATCAGACGGGACTCCCGAACACCGTGCGCCAGCTCACCTGCGTCGGCGATGCGACTCCCACTCCCGACTGGTCGAGCTACGCCACCGATGTCACCTCCGCGCCGGACGCCTGTCTCGATGGCACCGCGCCCGTGGAGTTCTCCACGAACGAGCCGAGCGTGGGCGTGTTCGACCCGTCGTTCCAGGCGCCCACGAGCTGGCGCGGGAACGTGCAGATGAGCGGGATGACCGTGAAAGGGTGGCCGCTGAGTGCGAGCGTCCAGTATTCGCTCGGGGTCAATGGCGAGAGCGGGATCGACCTCAACCTGCGCCGCACTCCCGCCTTCTCGCTCCCCGGCGAGCAGGATCGCCCCGTCTACGTGGCCCCCGAGGCGATCGTTCCCGCCACCGGAGCGATCGCGCCGGGCGCATCGCGCGTGAGCGACCGCTTCGCGTCGGTGACGAACTACATGTCGGACCTGAAGTCCAGCACCACGCAGCTCCAGTTCGGGATCTCGCCCCCCGAGCCGCTGTTCGGCAGGTTCCCGCTCCAGCTCACCTACACCTTCACGCATGGCCGCGCGCAGCAGCGCGGGTTCGACGGAAGCACCGCCGGCGACCCCTTCGTGCGGGAATGGTCGGGATCGTCGATGACGGCCACGCACCAGTTCATGCTCTCCACCTACATCGGCGGCAGCGGGTGGGTGAACCTGAATCTCCGCGCCACGCTCTCCTCCGGCGTGCCATACACGCCGATGGTGGCGGGAGATGTGAATGGCGACGGGCGCATGGACGATCGCGCGTTCATCTTCGATCCCGCGACCACCGGCGATCCGGTGCTCGCGGCGCAGATGGATTCGCTGCTCGCCGCCGCGCCGTCGCGCTCGCGCGCCTGCCTCGCCGCGCAGCTCGGCCGGATCGCGGAGCGGAACAGTTGCCACACGAGCTGGCGGCTCCAGCCCGACATCAATCTCGGGCTCAACCTGCCGTGGCTGAACACTGGGCTCGGCACCTTCGGCGACCACCTGCACATCTCCGTCACCACCGTGAACGCGATGGGCGCGCTGCTCCGCCTGCTGAACCTGGAGAACAGCGCGCTCGGCCAGGTGACGGGAGCGGGCTATCCGGTGGATCCCAACCTGCTGTACGTGACCGGCTTCGATCCCTCCACGCGGCGCTTCGACTATCGGGTGAACCAGCAGTTCGGCGAGAACCGCGCGCGACGCGCGGGGAGCGGCCGCTTCGGCGCCCCCTTCCAGATCCAGATCGGGGCCGAGGTGAAGGTGGGCGGCCCGCCGCAACGCTCGCTCGCGCGACAGCTCGGGCTCGTCCGCGCGAAGAAGGGCGGCGCACCGCTGAGCGAGGCGGAGGTGGAGGCGCGGCTCCGCACGCTCGTGAGCGATCCCGTGACGCCGATCCTCGCGATGCGCGACTCGCTCCTGCTCACCGAGAAGCAGGTGGACAGCATCACGGCGATCCAGTCGGCCTTCAAGGCGACGTCGGACACGCTGCTGAAGCCCCTCGTGGACTACGTGACCTCGCACGCGGGGAAGGTGAAGGACGGCGACCTCCAGAAGCGGATCGGCAAGGTGATGCCGAAGATGCGCCGGGCGATGACCGAGGCGGCGAGATCGGCGGCCGCGGTGCTCGATGCCGAGCAGCAGAAGCGGCTGCCGCCGTATCTGAAGTGGCTGACGGGGAGCTCGGGCGGGACGCGGAAGTGAGCGGGAGGGAGCCCGCCGTCAGTCCTCGATGCCGGGCTCCCTCGCGTCGCCGAGCGCGGTGGGTGGAGCGCCGATGACCGCTTTCACCGCGGTGCGCAGCAGCTCGCGCGGCTGAAGGATCGCGAGGATCGCCGCGAGCGACACGCACACGAGCGCGGCGCGACCGAGAGAATCAGCGGCTCTCCCGCGCAGGAACACGACGAGCGCCGCGACGAGCGCGGCGAGTCCCGCGAGCGGGAGGACGACTTCCCGTCCGCGGGCGCCGAGGGAGATCACCGCATCAGCGGCGGCGGCGAGCACGATCACGAGCAGCACCGCCGCCAGCGCCCAGAGCAGCGCGGCGAGCGCCCGGGCGCGAGCGAGGCGCCGCCGCGCGCGCCGCATGCGGTCGGTCGGCGTCACGCGTTCTCCCTCGGCCCCGCGCCGCTCAGCGGCGGCGGACGACGAGGATCACGCTCCCGGTGACCGAGCTCCCCCAGCGGCGGATGGCATCCTCGTTCTTCAGGTAGCGCAGCTCGGCGACCTCCGACGTGGGGATGTCGCGCAGCTTCTGCGCATCGCCGATGTTCTGCTCGTCCATGTACACCGCCACCGCGCCTCCGGTCACGGCGTCACGGCGCAGCCACGGCCGGCGCAGGCGATCCACGAGGTCGTAGGCCGTGGGAAGGTTCGCCGCGGTGATCTCCTCGGAGGTGATGCGGGTGGGATCCGCCTTCGGCTTCGCGGCCTTGGCGCCCTCCACGGCGGCCGCGGGCTTCGGGCTCTGATCGGAGGCCGCGGTGTGAGAGCTGGACGCGCACGCGGCCAGGAGCACGGTGAGAGCGGCGGAAGCGATGTGGGTGCGATGCACGGAGGTCCTCGAGGTTGGAATCGGAAGGACGGGCGAGTGGAGCCCGCACGAGCGGAGCACGCGTCGCCGGGGCATCCCGGGCGAAGGGCCCCCTTGAGGGAGACGCGCGAACCCGGCGAAACCCCATGCCGGGAGCGCGACCTGGCGCGTCCTCCGTAGGGGTCGAGGCCCTGGCGAGCGTCTATTCCTTTATGGGTGGGTGGAGCGCGGCGAGCGTCGCCGCGGGCTCGTGCCGGGGAGACTGGACGAATGCTCATCGCGCTGGTCGCGGAACTGACGCCGGATGCCGACCCGGCCGCCGACAGCGGACCGAGCTCCACCATGCGCCGGCAGTTACTGCGCGAGCAGCGACAGCTGCACGCCGTGCTCGACGCGTGCGGCGTGGACGTGGTGCCGGTGGGACGCGTGCGCGGCGTGAACGAGCTGCGCCAGCTCGCCCGTGCGCTGGTGCTCGACGAGGTGGCATTCGTCCCCCCCGACGGCTGGTCGGCGGATCTGCTGGACTGGGCCCGCCGTGGACGCCACCTGGTGCGCCTCGCGAGCCCCGGGCTGCTCGATGGGCGCAACGTGCTCCAGGTGGACCGCCAACTCTTCGTGGGCGTACCCCCTGGCGCGAGCGACGACGCACTGCGCGCCGCCGCCGAGGCGGTGGCCGCGTACGACTACCACGTGGTGCCTGTACCGCTCTCCGCGCGCACCGTCCTCCGCCACGCCTGCTCCTACGTTGGGCACGGTACCGTGCTGGCCGATGTCCGCATCGTGGAAGCCGGTGCGCTCGCTCGGCTCGACGTCCTCCCCCTCCGCGATGCACCGCCGCGCGCCGTCTCCGTCCTCTTCGCGCCACCGGTCGCCATCGTGTGCGGGCGCGCGGCGCGCGCGGCCGTCGCGAACGGTGGGCTCTCGTGGGCATCCGTGGAGCTGCACGCCTTCGAGCGTTGGGGGATGGCGCTCTCCGACCTCGCGCTCCTGGTGCCGAGCTATGAGGACGCCGCCGGGGGGCGCCCGCCCGCCGGCGGCCGTCACCTCACCGCCCTCGGGTAGCCGCGGCTACGGCGCCGCGCCTCCCCCCTCGGCCAACATCCCCTCGAGCATCTTCGCGTAGCGATCCTCGAGGCGCCGGTCCCAGTAGGACGCGACGAATCGGATGATGCCCGACTTGTCCACGAACACCACGCCGGTCTGCGGATAGTTGGTGCCGTTCGCCGTCGGCGCGTTGATGCGGCGCCCGTCGGCCTTGAACGAGAACTGCGTGTTGGCGATCGCGAGCGCACCGGGAATCTTCACGTCGCCCACGAAGTAGATGCTATCGTACTGCGCCTCGGCCTGCGGCGTCGCGGGCGCCGTGTCGAGATAGAAGCCCCACGTCTGGGTGAGGAAGGTGACCTCGAAGTTCTGGCTGTGGAGGCGATCCTCGAGACGCCGGATCGAGGCGAGCATCGCGTAGCAGCCGCCGGTGCACGGACGATAGATGTCGAGCAGCACCGAGACCTTGCCGCGACCGGGACGCACCGGGGGCGCGCCACCGCTGCCGCTGCCGGTGCCCACGAGCGAGACCTGGTTCTGGCTCAGCACCCCGCCCCCGCCCTGGTCCGCCGCACCCGTGTTATACCAGAAGCCGGCCTCGAGCGGCTGCGCCTTCTTCCCCATGTTCCCGTACATCACCTTGGCGCCCTCGATGATCGCGCGCGCCTGCCGCGCCTCCAGTGGGAGCGTCGCGAGCGCCGTGTCGACCACCGCGCGCGCCGCGTCCCCACCCTTGGTCAGCGCCTCGAGCTGCGCGCGCAGCTCGTACGTGTACGCGAGCGTGGTCGCGCGCCAGAGGCGCGTCTCCTCGGGCAGCTCCTTCCACGCGGCCACCGCGGCGTCGGTCTCGGCCCGAGTAGTGGCATCCTGCTCCCGGCCGTGCGCGAAGCTCGCCATCTCGTAGTGCGCGAGCACGCGCACGCTGGCGGCCGGCTTGCCGAGCTTGTCCAGCGCCGCGAGCGCCGCGCGCGCCTCCTCCACGCGCGCCGGCTTCCCCTCCATGTTGTCGGAGAAGGCGAGGTAGAGCTCCCACGCCCGCTCCGCCGCCGTTCGCTTCGCGAAGCCGGTCAGGTGGCGGCGCGCGGTGGCCAGCGCGATGGAGTCCTCGTGCGTGAGGAGGTGCACGTGCGCCGTGTTCAGCGCCTCGCCGTCCGCCTTCGTCGCGGCGGCCGTCTGGCACATCTGGACGCTGTCGGTGGTGACCCTGTACAGCGTGTCCTGCTTCGGCGTCCACTTGGCGGTGTCCACCACCTCGCGGCGCTGCACCCGGTCGATCTGCTGCGAGGCGATGATGCAGCGCCCCGGGATGAACCCGCCGAACGGCCGCTCCGACGCCTGCTGCGCCGCGGCAATGCGCACCACGCCGGCCAGCGCCACGCCGGCCAGCGGCAGGATTGTCGATTTACACCGCATCGGCCAGACTCGTCATGCTGAAGTCATGCACCTTCGCCATCGGCACGATCGTCGGCTGCCACATGAGGGCGCGCACCGGTGCGCCGAGCGACTCGAGGTTGTTGAAGGCGTACAGCGGGGACTCGCGGAAGCGGAAGTTCTTCACCGGATGCGTGATCTTCCCGTGCTCGATGAGCCACACGCCATCCGATGTGGTGCCCGTGCAGAGCAGGCTGTTGAGGTCCACCAGACGCACGTTGGCCAGCCGGGTGACGAGGAGCCCGCGATCGGTGCTGGCGATCATCTCCTCGAGCGTCGTGTTCCCGCCGCTCATGCGGAAGGCCAGGCTGTTGTTCAGCGGATCCGGCTTGTTGAGCTGCTGCACCGCGTACCACCGGTCGTAGGACAGCTCCTTCAGCACGCCGTTCTCGATCCACTTCACCGGGTGGTTCGGGCTGCCGTCGTACGAGAAGGGGAGGAACGGCATGTCGGGATCGGTGGGATCGGCGCTGATGGTGATGCGCCGGTCGAGCACGAGCTGCCCGATCTTGGAGTTCCCGCCGCCCCCACCGCCGCCGCCGGAGCCCTGGTCGCCGAACGCCGCCGTGCTCCCCACGGGCCCGTCGGAGCGCGCCTGCTGCGGACGGTCCGCCCACGGCCCGATCCCCTGTTCCGCGGGGCGCCGCTGGAGCGACAGCACGAGCTGGAACATCAGCGCGGCCACCGCCTGCGGCTCGAGGATCACGTCGTAGCGCCCCGGCTCGATCGCCACCGGGTCCGCCGAGCGCTTGCACTTGTCGAGCGCGATCGCCGAGAGCTTGTCCGGGTCGATCTTGCGCCAGTCGAGGTTGTCCACCCCCGCCCAGCCGGAGCCGGTGCCCGTGGCGTTGCGCACGGTGAGGCTGTACTCCGCGCGCGTCCCCGGCTGGTAGGCGAAGAGCCCCGCCGAGTTCACCGCGCCGTAGCCGGTGGCCGAGACCTCGAGGTACCCCGCCGCGAGCAGCTTCTCGGCGATCGCCGGCTCCACGAGCTGCCGCTGGAGCTTCGCGCGCGCGGCGGCATCGAGGTTGAAGGTGGCGTCGCTCCAGAGGTTGTTCTTCAGGTACTTCTCCGAGCTCCGCAGCGAGTAGGGCGCCTGGGAGACGTTCTCGAACCGCATCTGGCGCTCGATCTCGGCGAGCGCGGCGCGGATCGAATCGTCATCCAGGCGGTTGATCTCCATGTACGCCGATGCGCCCCGCTCCGAGCGCGTGATCCTGATTTGGTGGTCGGTGGTGTCGCCGGCGGAAATGATCTCGTTTCGCGCCCAGCGCAGGTTCCCCGTCCACCGGCTGCTGATCCACAGCGAGACCTCTCCGCCGCCCGTGGACAGGCGCTGGATGCGTGCGAGCAGATCGTGGCACGCGTCCGCGGACAGGAACCGGTCGGGCGTGAACAGCGAGGCCGGCCGAGTGAAGATCGGGCTCACGCTTTCCTCATGTTGTCGGTGACTGGCACCTTCTTGAAGCGCGCGGGCACCGCCCCCACGCCGAAGCTGCACTCCTGTGAGGGTTGTCCCTTGTAGACGGTGGTCCCCGACCAGTGCTGCGTGCCGCGACCGCCGATCGCCTGGAGACTCTTCCAGAGCTCGGGGGCGCGGAAGAGCACCTCGGTGTGACTGATGGCCCGCGTCCGCTTCCCCTTCCTCACCTCGTAGACGAACTCGCCGTCCACCTCGCCGTTGAGCTGCTGGCGATCGGCGTACACGCCGCCGGCGCAGATCACGAGCCCCTTCTCGAGGCTGGACACGAGGTCCTCGAAGGTGGTGTCGGTGCTGCCGGGCACCATCTCGATGTTCGGCGGGACGACCATCGGCACGCCGATCGCGCTGTCGCGGGACGCGCACCCGTGCGATCGCGCGGGGTGCCCGCTCTTCGCGTAGTACGGGGCGATCTCGCTCACCAGCTCGCGCGTGGTGTGGTAGTCCACCAGCACGCCCTTGTCGACGACCGTGTAATCGACCGGCTGCACGCCGTCGTCGTCCCAGTGCACGGTGGAGACGCCGCCGGGGCGCGAGCGGTTGGCCTTCACGTTGAGGAGGTCCGGACCGACGGCGAACTTGCCGAGCATGTCCTCGGGTGGGGCCAGATACGTGGTGCCCCCCGCGTTCGCCTCGAAGCCGAGCACGCGGTCCAGCTCCGCGGCGATCCCCACCGTGCGCGCCAGGATCTGCGCCGTGGCACGCGCATCGAACACGATGTCGTACCGGTCGGGGATCACGCGCACGGCGTCGATCATGAAGAGCGAGTCCTCGATGAGCCGTGGCATCTCATCGGCGAGCTTGGCCTCGGCCACGAGCTCCCACCCGCCGGTGGCCGGCTGGAGGATGTCCGAGCTGCGCCCCGCCATCCCCTTCGGCGTGGTCACGCCGATGGAGAACGATGGCTTGGCGAGGTACAGCGTCTGCGACACGAAGGAGCCGTCGGTGGACGCGAACGTCTTCTCCTGCCGCTGGAACCAGGTGTCCATCCCGGCGCCGACGCTGGCGACGGTGGCGCCCAGGTTGGAGCGCGACGCGGTCTCGGCGAAGGCGTACGCCACGGCGATCTTCTCCTCGATGCTCACGGAGAACGGATCGCGCTCGATCGGGGTGCGCCACTCGCCGACGGCGACGGGCGGGGGATCACCGAGGGTGATCTTGCGGCGCCCGCCCTGCGCGTTGGTGCGCGCCTGCGACGCGGCCTCGCGGCCGAGGCGTGCCGCCTCCTCGAGCGTCCACAGCGGGCTGGCGGTGAATCCCCAGGCGCCATCCACCAGCACGCGCACGCCGATGGCGGCCTTCTCGCTGTTCTGGAGGATCCCGTACCCGGAGCTCCCCATGAAGCGGATCCACTCGATGCGCGTCAGCGTGAAGCACGCATCGGCGTAGCTGGCGCCGGCCGCCTTGGCGGCATCGAGGGCGGCTGCGGCGAGCTCCTTGAGCTGCGGATCGCCCACGCGCGGGTAGGCGTCCAGCCCGGTGAACACGCCGCCGAGGGGCGTGCCGCCCAGCGGCGTGCGGCGCCCACCGACGGCGATCGCCGCCATCGACGCCATCTTCAGAAAATCACGACGAGAATGTGACACGTGGGACGATGCGGGTGAGGTGATGCGGATCGGCGCGTACCGCGCCGCCATCGTGACAGCGGGGCGCTGGACCTCGGCGCCCCGCTGTCATGATGGACGTGAGATGTCGGCCCGACCCTACGGCTCGGGCCACGGAACGACCGTGATCGTCCCCTTGAACCCCTTGTCGCTCGTGTAGGTGTACTGGCCCACGTTCGGGAAGCTCACCACGGCGGGGGGGTTCTGCCACGCGTACCCCTTCGGCAACTTCGGAATGTTCCCGCCGATCGCGTTCGTGGTGTCATCGAAGACGATGCCCACGTCCTCCGTGGTGTTCAGGTTGCTGAACTGCACCACGCCCCCCTGGAGCACGGTGACGTCCGTCTGAGGCATGATCGACGGACTCGGATTCAGGCTGTACGACACCGGGTACACGTAGAGCGACGCGGTGTCGGCGTACGTGAGCGAGAGCGTGAGGCTGTCCTGATACTCGTGCCCGAAGATGAACGCCTCGGCATGGATGGTGACCTGCCCCACGTTCCTCGGCTGACCTCCGCCCCACCACGGGTTCAGGTAGAACGTGCTGAGCCCCGCCGACGCGTCGTAGTGCGTGGACGGGTAGATCGTGTCCCCATCGGCGTCGAGCAGCACGTTGCCTGCGGCATCCTTCAGCACCGCGTCGAAGTTCCGCCACACGTTGGCCGGCACGAGCGACGGGCCGTCGGGGAGCATCTGGAAGGTGGTGAAGTCGTACGGCGTGGCCACGATCGACACGCGCGCCGTGTCCTGGATCGTCCAGTTCCCCTCCTCGCTCTGGACGGTCGCGAGGACGAGCACGCGATCGCGCTCCGCGAGCCCCGTCAGCTTCCCCGAGGGATCGATCGTGAGGACGTTCGTGTCCGGCGTGCTGAAGACCACCGGCGGGAGTCCGGAGATCGGCGTGCCGTCGATCGTCACCGGCGTCGCCTCGAGCTGCACCGGCTCGCCGATCACCGTGGTGACGGCGTGATGGTTCATGACCAGCTTCCAGGGGATCGTCTCGATCGAGTTCTTCGGCTGGATGATCGAGTCGCCGCCCGTGCACGCCGCCAGCGCCAGCACCAGCGCGGGGATCGCCCATCCGCGCGCACCGGCGAGGCGCCGGGCGCCATGATCACGTTGTGCTCGCATGTGATGTGTCTCAGGCATCGCGGTTGATGCAGCCCTTGTACTGCTGGTTGATGGCGCGCTCGGTGTTCGGGATCGGCACGTTCGTGTACCGTCCGTACGCCTGCGCCGCGCCGATGGGATACGGACCCGTGGGATAGACCTCGTCCTGCGGCCACCCGTACACGCGCACGAGGCGGCGGAGATCGCCCTGCCGGATCCCCGTGAGGAAGGTCCAGTAGGCGCGCTCGTCGTAGACCATCTTGATCCGCGCCTTCTGGTCCCCCGGATCGGTGAGCGGCGGCAGCCCCGCCACGCCGCCGGTGCCCGCGGGCGCCGGATCGGGGCAGGTGGCCGCATCCGTGCACGAGGTGCGCAGCGTGTTGAGGATCGTCAGGAACGACGCGTCACCGGCGTTCGCCTTCGCCTCGGCCTCGGCGAGCCGCGCCTCGATCCCGCTCGCCACCACGATGTCCTCCCCGTTCTTCGGCTTCGTCGACGTGCCGTGCCAGAAGTTGTCGTTCGGGAACATCCACGCGGGCAGCGTATAATTCGTGAGCGGATAGGTGGTGCTCTGGATCGGCGACGAGATCAGCGGAACGCGCGGATCGTGCGACGACACGAACGGCAGGCCGTTGATCCCCTCGCGGTCGCCGATCGTCCCGAAGCCGTTCTCGGGGTCGGTGTACGTGGGCACGCCCCACACCCAGTTGTTCGAGAACGATCCCACGTAGTCCACCGCATAGCGCGCCTTGTACACGAAGTCCGTGGGCACGTCCTGCACGGCGGCCGCCGCCTCCTGGAACTTCCCGAGATCGAGCAGCGCGCGGGCCTTCCCCACCTCCGCCAGGTACTTGAAGTTCAGGCTGTCCCCCACGTTCGCCAGCGCGCTGTCGTACTCCGCCACCGCGCGCTCGTACACCGAGTCGGTGCTGATCCCCGGCTCGTACTCGTAGCCGCCGGGGCTGGTGTAGTTGGTGAGGGGGATGCCGGAGCAGAAGAAGTCCGCGAGGTACGTCATCGTCAGCCCGCGGATCGCGAACATGTGCCCCACCAGGTCCTTCGGCTGGAGCGGCGCGTAGTTGCGCAGGTAGAAGATCGCGTCCACCGCCTGGTTCCGCCCCATGTTCATGAGGCGGTACCAGGACTCGACGGTGGTGGAGCGCAGGATGGCGTCCTCCGGCATGTCGCGCGCGTCGATCTCGTCGAGGCTGCCGGGCTGCATCGGCGCGATGTCGCCCGTGGCATACGCGCCGGTGGTCAGCTCATCGCTCAGCCGCCCCGCGATCACCACGTAGCCGGTGTTCGCGCCGCCGAAGCCGCGACGGAACGCGTGAATCGCGCCGTGGTACAGCGAGATCGCGCCCTCCTCCGTCTTCAACGCCTCCGGATCGGCGGTGGTCGGCGGCAGCTTGGCCTTCACCAGGTCCTGCCAGGAACAGCCGGCGAGGACGGTCAGCAGTACCGTCGCGATCGTGCGGAGTGCAGCCACGCGGCGGCCCGTCCCGCTCGTATGAAGTCTCATCGGAGCCATTCTCCTCGATGTCGCTCGTTCAGAACTGGAGTTGTACGCGCACGCCGTACTCCCGGGGGGCGGCGAACGCCGAGCCGGCGACCACCGCGTTGCCACTCACGGGCGTGGTGTTGATCCCGGGGTCCATCCCGTGGTAGTTGCTCCAGTGCGTGAGGTTGCTCGCCGTGAAGCGCACCGTCGCCGACTTGGCCCCCACCGACGCCGCGATCCGCTGCGGCAGCATGTAGCCAACGGAGAGGTCCTGGAAGCGCAGCACCTTCACCGTCTCCATGAAGCACCAGTCGGTGGACGGGTGCGGCCAGCTCTGCTGGGCCGCGGCGATGCACGCCTGATCCTTGAGGCTCCCGAAGCCCTGCCCGATCGCGAGGCTCGAGAGCATCGACTTCCGCAACTGGTTGAACTGCGTCATGCCGTTGCTGTACGCGAAGTTCGCGTCCACCGTCAGCCGGTTCCGCAGGAAGCCCAGGTGATGGCTCATGTAGGCCGTGTACTTCGGCTCCGTCGGCCCCACGTACGTGAGGCTGTCGCCGACGCGCACCTCGTTGGGGCTGATGATTCCGTTGTGGTCGTCGTCGTTCCATCCGAGGATCGGCCGCGCCCACCGCCCGAAGAGCGGATAGCCCTCGACGATCCGCGAGTCGTTCCCCGTGTACAGGTCGCCGCTGGCGCTGAGCGACAGGAACGTGACCATCCCCGGCGCGATCTTCTGGAGCTTGTTGCTGCGCGACGTCACGTTGCCGGTGATGCTGTACGACACCGGGTCGCGATCGAGCACGCGCACGGTGGCGCCGAGCTCGAAGCCGTGGTTCACCACGTCGCCCACGTTCAGGAGCTCCGGCCGCACCACGGCGGGACCGAGCGAGCCGGCCACCGGACCGCGGTCGATCGCGTCCCACGTGTACTTGCGGTACCAGGTGGCGTCGAGCGAGAGGCGCGACTGGAACAGCTCCATCTCGAAGCCGCCCTCGTACTCGCGGCTGTGCTCCGGGCGCAGCCCGGGGTTCCCCGGGCTTCCCAGCTCGGCGAAGTCGCCGGTGGGGGAGCCGTTGTCGAGCACGTAGTTCCCCTGCATCGCGTACGTGCGCAGCTTCGCCGTGGAGCTGGGCATCACGCCGGCGTTGCCGGTGGCGAAGCGGATGCGGAAGAGCGAGATGTGATCCTTGAAGGGGAAGAACGGCTCCTCGGAGAGCACCCACGACGCGTTGTACTTCGCGTAGATCGGCTTCACCGTCTCGCCGAGCGAGCTCGCCGCGTCCTGCCGGAGCCCCACGGTGAAGAACAGGCGGTTGCGCCGCATGTTGAGCTGCTCCTCGAAGTACCACCCGGCGAGCGCCTGCTCGTCACCGATGTCGCTGATGAACTTCGTGCCGCGCGCCGTGTAGAACTTGCGCCCCACCCCGAGATCGCTCGCGTTCCCGTACAGCTCGTACGTGGTGCTCTTCTGGTAGTTGCCGCCGAAGCGCGACTGCGTCTCGAGCCAGCTCGCCACCGGCAGGTTCACCGAGCCGCCGACGGTGAGCGTCTGCTCGAGATCGGACCGGCGCCCGCCGTTGATGTAGCCCTTGAGCCCCTGGTCCTGCGAGCCGTTGCAGAGCGGCTTGCAGGAGCCGCGCGCCGCGTAGTACTGGTCGTCGTTCAGCGAGAAGTCCCACCCGTAGGTGAACGTGCCGCTGAACACGTTCCCGCCCCACCACTTCGGCTGCCAGTTGATGTTCGCGTCGCCGATCACGTGCTTCAGGCTCTCGGTGCGCGACCCGTACCAGTTGTCCCAGCCGGCGACCGGCGACGTGTCGGTGGGGAAGCGCGGGGCGGTGAGCAGTCCCGACATGCCGTCGTTCCCCACGCGCTGGTTCTCCGACATGAAGCTCGTGCCGATCGCGAAGTGCGAGTTGCCCAGGAACCGCCCCGTGATCCGCGCCGTCGCCGACGCATCGGTGCGCGCGTTCGGCCTGATGGTCTCCTCGGCGAGCGGCTGCCCGCCGCGACCGGCCTCGATGTAGTTGATGTTGACGTCGGGGAGCTTGGCGGTGCCCAACTGGTCGAGGTAGGTGCCGCCGAGGAAGTACTGGAGCCCCTCGTTGCCGCCGGACACGTTTGCGCCGAACGACTGCGTGTACCCGTTCGCCTGCGGCGTGAAGCGCGGATCGCGGAGCATGTTGAAGCCCAGGATCTTGCCCGGGATCGGAATGCACGACCCGTTGGAGATCCCGACGATCCCGCAGTTCGGGTTCGGCCCCGCGCCGCCGGCCAGCGGGTAGCCGAGCTGCTGCACGGGGTAGTCGTAGTCCTTCACCTGGGTGAGCTCGCGGCGGTCCGCGTACACGTTCCACCGCGGCGGGCCGGCGTGCCCCTGCTTGGTCTTGATGATGATCACGCCGTTGGCGGCCTGGCTGCCGTACAGCGTGGACGCCGCCGGCCCCTTCATCACCTCGATCGACTCGATCGTGTTCGGGTCGATGTCATCGAGACGCGAGGAGAGGTTGTTCGCCCCCGTGCCGCCGACGACGCCGGCGTACATGGAATTGTTCACCTCGCTCTTCGCGTCGTTCGAGATGCGGATCCCGTCGACGATGATGATCGGGGCGTTGTCCGACTCGATGCTGCTCAACCCTCGAATGCGGAGCCGCGTCGGCGCGCCCACCGCGCCGCTCCCGGGGGTCGCGAGCAGGCCGGGGAGGCGGTTCGCCAGCAGCTGGCTCACCGTGGCCGCCGGCGTCACGGACATCACCGAGTCCGCGTTCACCGTCACGATGGAGTTGCCGACCTCGAGCTTCTGCCGCTCGCCGGCGCCGGTGGTCACCACCTCCTGGAGCACGCTCGCCACCTTCGTGAGCGCCAGGCGGATGGTGGTGTCCGCGCCGGCCGCCAGCACGATGGTCACCCGGACGGGCTTGTAGCCGAGGCGGTGCGCCGTGATCACGTGCGTGCCGGCCGGCACGTCCCGCAGGAGGAACACGCCCTCGTCGTTGCCGATCACGCGCTGCTTCGTGCCGTCCACCTCCACCATCGCCTGCGGCACGGGCGCGTTGGTGGCGGAGTCCACCACGCGGCCGCGCACGGTGGCCGAGTCCTGCAGCTCCGCCGCCGTCGGCACGCGCTTGAGGACCACCACCTGCCCGCCGCGCGTCACGAACGCCTTGATGTCCGTGCCCGCGAGCGCCTGCCGGAGCGCCGCGCCGAGCGTGATCCGGGTCGCGTGCAGCGTCACGCGCGCCGCGCGTGACACCACGCTCTCGTCGTACATCAGGTGTCCGCCCGCCTGCCGCGCGAACTCGCGGAGCGCATCGCGCAGCGGGACGTCGTGCAGATCGACCGACATCACCGACCGCAGCACCGGCACATCGGCGTCGACCGGCGCCGGCGTGATGAACTGTCCGGTCGCCGGGGTCACGTCCACGGCGGCGACGCCGGCGATGCTCTGCGCTCGCGCCAGTCGGCCGGTGAACGTGCTCAGTGCGACACACGCAAGTACACTCCACATGCGCACGATCCACTCTCCAGAAGTGGGGGAGTCAGGAGGGAAGCGAGAGGATTGGTCTGCGGTGCGGCTCGCCGGACGGTGCGGCGCCGCGGCCGCCGGAGGCGGCGCGCGGCACCCGGTCCGGCGGGTGGTCAGCGCGGCGCGAGGATCAGCTCGCGCCCGCCTCCCGGACGTTCGTACTTCGCATCGAGCAGGAACGCGAGGCCGCTCAGGAGCTGGTCCATGTCGCCAGCCGTGAACGAGCCGGTGAAGCGCCTCCTCGCGAGCGAGGAGTCCTCGAGACGGATCTTCAGATCGAACTGCCGCTCCAGCACGGGAAGCGCCTCGCCGAGCGTGACGTTGTCGAACTCGATCACGCCGTCGATCCAACTGAAGTAGCGGTCCACGGACACGTGCCGCACGGCGGTCACCTCGCCCCCGGCGGCGAGGCGCCCCACGTCGCCGGCGCCGAGCATCACCGCGGTGGACTCGGCGCCGCGCAGGGAGACCTGCCCCTCCGACACCGCCACGTGCTCGGCCGCATCGCTGTCGTAGGCGACGACGACGAAGCGCGTGCCCACGTCCTCCACCACGCCGCGCGCGGTGTGGATGCGGAGCGGATGCGCGGCCTCGTGCGTGACCTCGAAGTACGCCTGCCCCTCGAGAAAGAGATCGCGCGCCGGCCGGTCGTAGCTCGCGGGGATGCGCAGCGTGCTCGCCGCGCCGAGGATCACCTTGGAGCCATCGGCCAGCCGCAGCTCCGCCCGCTCCCCACGCTCGGTGGTGTAAGTGCGCATGGGCGGCGGTGCGCTCGCCACGGGGCGCGGTGGCACGACGGGCTGCCGGATGAGGAGTACGCCCGCCCCCACCACCACGGCGGCCGCCGCGGCGCGGAGGGGCACGCTCGCCCACCAGGAGCGCCGTGTGGGTGGCACGAGCGCCAGCGTCCGCGTGTTCCGCGGCGCGTGCGTGGCGCCGGCGCTCGCGGCTGCGTGCCCCTCGCCCTCGAGCTGCCGCGTCATCTCGCGGCGGAGCGCGTCGATGTCCCACACCGGACCGCGCGGGAGCGCCGCGAGCTCCCACGCCCGCGTGAGCCGCTCCACCTCCTGGCGGTTCCGCTGGTCGGCCGCCATCCAGCGGTCGACCAGCGCGCGCTCACCAACGCTCGCGTCGCCTTCGATGTATCTGAGGAGCACGGCGGAATCGATCGTTTCGTTCACGACGGTGCTCATGAGTGAACTCGGAAAGTCATGCCGAGTATGACGTGTCCAGGACCGGCGACCCTACAGCGCGTTTTCGCGGCCGCCCGCCGCGCCCCTCACTTGGGGCGGCGGCAGGGGGACGAGCGCCAGTCGGAGAGCTGCTGGCGCAGCGCGGCGAAGGCGCGGACCATGTTCATCTCCACCGCCTTCACCGACACGCCGAGCACCTCGGCCGCTTCCGCGTACGAGAGCTGCTGCTGGCGCACGAGCACGAACGTCTCGCGGCAGCGCCGCGGCAGCGATGCCACGGCGTGATCGAGCGCGCGCAGCAGGTCCGCCTCGCTCAGGTGGTCGTCGGCGCACTCGGCGCTCGGGAACGAGGCGAACGTGTCGTCATCGTCCCCCACGGCCTGCTGCAGCTCGTGCCGCGCGGCGGTGGTGCGCCGGTAGTTGGTGATGCAGTTGCGCAGCGCTCGGAAGAGATACGAGCGGAGGGAGTGGGTGAGCACCCACTTCTGCCGGTGCTTCCACAGCTTGAGGAAGAGGTCCTGCACCGCCTCCTCGGCGAGCTCGCGGGATCGGAGCTGCGCGAAGGCGAATCGGAGCAGCCCCGGCGCGAACTCGGCGTAGAGCATCTCGAACGCCGCCGCATCGCTCGCTCGAATGCGCGCTACCAGATCCTGCTCGGGGTCCATCGGCAGACCTTGGACGGCTGCGCAGCCGTCCACCAACAGATACGACATGACACCTCGCGACGAGTGGATGGACGAACGTCGGCCGATCCATACAACACGACGAGTGCGATCCCGCTCGCTGGACGCCGCCGGCGTCGCGCGCGCGCGCGGCGGGCTCCCGTAGGGAGTGCCCGGCGCACCGCGATGCGCGTGGCGAGGTGGCGTCCATCGATCTCTTCGATGCGCTGAGGACGTGCGGTGGGCACGAGAGGTGATGCGGGGACGTGCGCGGGCGCGCGGAAGCGCGCGTCCGCTCACATCGCAAGACGCGCGTTCCGCAGCATCCCCTACGTCCGACCTTAAGAAATGTTGAGCGCGAGTGGACGACATCCGTTCATCGTCCACTTGCGCATGCAACATCAGTTCACGGTCGGCGCCGGAGCGAGGGAGAGCTGCACGTAGTTGTCGCTGGTGAGGTATTCCTTCGCCGCGCGCTGGATCGCGTCGGCGGTGAGCGCCTGCCCGCCGCCCGGCGGCTGCGGCGCCGCGATGCTCGCGAAGTCCCACCCCTCGCGCGCGTAGCTCGCGAGCATCGAGAGCCAGTAGCCGTTCTGGCGCAGCCCGGTCTCGCGGCCGCGCTCCTGCTGCTCGGCGACGTCGTGGACCTCCTGCGCCGTCGGCCCCTTCTGCTGCAGATCGTGGATCGTCGCGAGCACCGCCCGCGTGAGCTCATCCACCCGCTCCGGCGCCGAGCCGAAGGCCACCGTGATCTCGTAGCGCGTCAGCGGGTGCGTCGTCAGCGCCGTCCCCACCGACGGCGAGTACGTGCCGCCCATCTCCTCGCGCAGCCGCTCCGTGAGCCGCCGCTGCAGCACCTGCGCGAGCGCGTTCAGCACGTACTCGCGCTCCGGCGTCACCGGCGCCGTCCCCGTGAAGTACAGCCGCGTGTCGGCCTTCGGCTCCGTCCCCGCGAGCACCATCCGGTGCACCACTCCCGTGGGCGGACGGATCCCCATGTCCACCGGCGCCTCGTGCCGACCCAGCGAGGGGAGCCCGCCGATGTAGCGCTCCACCAGCGGGCGGATCGAATCGGGATCGAACGCGCCCACGATCACGAAGGTGAAGTCGCTCGCATCCGCGAACCGGTCGCGGAAGAACGCCAGCGCCTTCCGCGCGTCGAGCGAGTCCACCATGGCCGTGGTGATGGGACGCGCCCTCCAGTTGTGCTGGGTCATCACCGCCACGATCGAGTCGGCGAACCGCGCGCCGGGGCTGGCCGAGCGGTTGGCCAGGTTGGAGCGGAGCGCCTTCTTGTACGCCGCCACGGCCGCCGTGTCCACGCGCGGGGCCGTGAACTGCAGGTAGAGCAGCTGGAAGATGGTATCCATGTTGCGCGGGGAGCCGCTGGCGCTGATCCCCTCCCCCGCATCGTCGATCGACGCGCCGACGCTCACCACCTTGCCGGCGAGCCGCTTCTGGAGATCGTTGCGCGAGAAGTCGGCCAGCCCGCCCACCGAGAGGATCGACGTCGCGAACCGCGCATCCAGGAAGAGCGAGTCGGGGGCGAGCGACACCCCGCCGGGGCCGTAGCCGGTGATCGCGATCTGGTCGAGGTTGAAGTCCGTCGGCTTCAGGATCACGTGCACGCCGTTGGCCAGCGTCCACTCGCGCGCCCCCACCGAGTCGAGCTTCTGCTCCTTCACCACCGCGCCGGGCTTCGGCTCCGCCGCCACGAGCGGCGCGTCCTTCAGCGACTCCTGGTACGGCGCCAGCTTCATCGCGCGCACGGAGTCGAAGATCGCCAGCAGCCCCTCGCGCGTCGGCACGCGCAGGCCGGCCTTCCTGGGGAGCGTCGCCAGCACCACGCGATTCTCGGTGCTCCGCCACACCGGCGCGATCGCGTTCACATCGGCCAGCTCGATCTTCGGCAGGAGCTCGCGAGCCAGCGAGAGCGACGTGCCCACGCTCGGGATCGGCGCGCCGGTGAGGTAGTTCGAGATGTAGCTCTGCGCGTACGCCCCCGACGTGATCGCGGCGCGCGCCGCGTAACGGCTCTCGTACCCGCGGAGCACCGACGTCTTCGCCCGCTCGAGCTCCGCCGGGGTGAAGCCGTGCTGCGCCACCCGCTCCAACTCCGTCAGGAGCGCCTTCAGCCCGGTCTCGATGCCGTTCTCCGGCACCGATGCCGTGAACGAGTGCACCGTGGTCGCCCGGACCACCGTCCCGGTCGCCGAGCTGGCGCTCAGGAACGGCGCGTCGGAGCGCTGCGCGATCTCGTTGAGGCGCTCCTGGAGCATCCGGTGGAAGAGCGACTCCACGAGCGAGCGCCGGTACGCGGCGATCGTCCCCTCATCCGTGCGCGGCGCGAGCTTGTACAGCACCTGCACGCTCGAGCCGGTGGCCTCCGTGTCGGTGACGATGGACACCAGGGGGTCGTGGTTGTCGGGGAGCGGGTGGCTCGGCCGCGGGCGCGGATGGCTCGCCGCGGGGATCGCCCCGAACTCCGAGCGGATCGCCGCCACCACCGAATCCTTGTCGAAGTCCCCCACCGCTACCACCGCCATCAGGTCCGGGCGGTACCAGTCGTGGTAGAAGCGCGCGATCTCCGGGCGCTGCGCCGTCTTGATCCGCTCCGGCAGTCCGATCGGCAGCCGCTCGGCGTACGGCGAGCCCTGGAAGAGCACCGAGTCGTGCCGCTCCATGATGCGCGCGCCGGCGCCGCGGCGCCCGCGCCACTCCTCGAGCACCACGCCGCGCTCGGCCTCGATCTCCTTCGGGTCGAGCGTGATCGCGTGTGCCCAGTCGCCGAGGATGTCCAGCCCCGTCTTCAGGATCCGCGTCGTGTCCGTCGGCACGGTGAACTGGTAGATCGTCTCGTCGTAGTTGGTGCCCGCGTTCAGGTCGTTGCCGAAGCGCATCCCCACCGACTGCAGGTAGTCGACGATCTCGTGCTTCTGGAAGTGCTCCGTGCCGTTGAAGGCCATGTGCTCGAGGAAGTGCGCGAGCCCGCGCTGGTCGTCGTCCTCGAGCACGGAGCCGGCATTCACGACGAGCCGCAGCTCGGCGCGCTTCTCCGGCTTGGCGTTCCGCCGCACGTAGTAGCGCAGGCCGTTCGGCAGTACGCCGGTGGCCACGGCGGTGTCGGCGGGGATGTCCTCCGCCACCGGTGACACTGTGGCGTGGCTCGATGCCGGCGGCGTCGAGCACCCGGCCGCCAGGGCGGTCGAGGCGACGAGCAGGATGGCGGCGGAGCGACGGATGTGGTGTGGGCGCATGGGCCAGAGCTGAAGTTGGGCCGCTCGAACGCGTGCGATGCGTGGGAGCGAGGTGTGACCTGAGAGACGCGCGCCTGGCACGGTGGCCAGCAGCGGCTGTATGGGATTGACGCTATGGGACAGCGCGCCCCCTACAAGCGGCGCGCTTGCGTTACGCGATCTTCGTCATGGTGCGCCACGCAGGCGTCGCGATGCCCATTCGAGCAGCAACGCCGTGCAGAAGAGCGCGAACTGCCACGACGCGGGGATGCCGCGGCGCGGATCGATGTTGGCGGGGGGCGGCGCCGAAGGGCCAAGGCGCGCCACGAGGTGCGCGAGCGGCGCCTCGTCCACCGGGCCATCGGTCGCGCGCGGCGTCCGCCCCCCGGGCGCGACGCTCGCCACGAGATCGGCCCACCACTCCCGGTGGGCCTCGAGGCCGGCGTCGCCGCCCACCATGCGCCATCGCCAGGTGTCCTCGTACCCGATCTCGGCCACGCGCCCGCGGTCCACCCGGCGCGCCGCGACTGCCACCAGGCTGTCGCGCCGCTCCACCGGGATCGCGGCGGCGGCGAGGGCGATGGGCGTGAGCGCGAGCGCGCGGCGTGGTGCGGTGGGCACGGAGTCGAACGGTTGAGCCGCCGGAAGCTCCTTCCCCGGCGTGCCGGCACGCAGCGCCGTGAACGCGCCGGCGGCGGCCGTGTGCGCCGGCACCACCAGACCGCCGCCGGCGCGCACGTACGACACGATCTGCCCGGCGTACCGCAGCGCCGTGGTGTCGAGCGCGATCACCGCCGCGTACGTCGCGGTGTCGATGCGCGTGACGAGCCCCTGGTGCACGTCACCCTTCGGTGACAGCACGAGCCGCGCGTCCACCTTCCACCCCTGCTCCTCGAGCGCCGCGGTGACGAACTTGCTCTCCCACCCGGCGCGGCCGAGCACGAGCAGCTTCCCGAGCGACAGCGAGTCGCGCACAGGCGCGCGCGCCGATTCCCACCCCGACCGCACGCGCACCGCCGACGGCGCCGAGCGCGCGAGGAAGCGCGCCCCCGCCGCGCCGGTGCGGATGGAGTCGAGCACCCCGAACCGGTCGGCGAGGATCACCGTGGTGCCGGAGGGCGCGGCCACCCACACGCCGGTCCCTCCAGTGGGATCGGCGATCGGCTCGGCCACCGCCGCCAGCGGCAGCGCCCCCTTCCCGCTCCAGCTCGTGCGCGTCCCCGCCCCGCCGAGCGCCGACAGCCAGTCGCGCTGCACGGGGGAGAGCGCGGTGTCGATCACCGCGTGCACGCGCTCCGGCGCGCGGGTCGTGCTCCAGCGCGCGAGCGCCGCCGGCAGCTCCCGCACCGTCACCGACTCGGCGGGGGGCGCGTGACGGCGGAGCGACTGGATGAACAGCCAGAGCAGGATGAGCAGCGCCAGCGCGTGCGCCGCGCGCTCGAGCGCGCGGCGCGTCCCGCTTCCGTCAACGCGTGAGGGCATACACCACCAGGTTCGCGCCGAATCGCACGGGGTCCTGCGGCCCCCGGAACACCATCTCCCGCGTGTGGGGGCGCATCGACCACTCCGAGCTGTAGTCCTTGTTGCTGTACACGACGTCGATGCGGCCGTCGTGCATCACGCCCTTCAGGTGCTCGTGCACGATGTTGTCCCCCCAGCCGTTCAGCTCCTGCTGCGTGGGCGGCGGCCCATCCTCGAAGGTGAAGAAGGCGCGGTAGAGCACGTGGTCGTTCGGGATCTGCACCAGCTTCCCGAACATCTTCTCCAGCTCCGCCGTCATGGTGTGGTGGAAGATCCCGTCGATGTCGTGGTTGTGGTCGTCCACGAACAGGAAGCCTCCCCGGTCCACGTATCGCTTCAGGTTCCGGCGCTCGGCGATGGTGAAGAACACCGGCAGGTGGCCGGTCAGGAACAGGAACGGGTACTCGAACAGCTCGTCCGAGTCGATACGCACGTTCACGCCCGAGGGACTCAGCTCGAGCGATGTGTACTTCGCGAGGATGTCGATCACGTTGGGGGGGAGGAGCGCGGCGCTCTCCCAGTCCCCTGACGCGTAGATCCCCGTGGCGAACGTGAATGGCTTCATGGAACCCCCTGCCAATCCGAGAGCGTGGCGTCGGCGCTGGTGCCGCGCTGGAGGCGGCGCCGCACCTCGATCAGCGGCGCGGTCGCGCTCTGGCCGGCGCGCATGGCGTCGATCGCCCGATGGAGTGGATCGGCCACGTCGCGTGCCTCCGTCAGCGCGTCCACCAGGATCATGCGGAGCGAGTCCGTGCCCGCGGCCGACGACCGGTTCACCTCCACGAGCGCCCGGTCGATGCGCTCGAGCAGCTTTCGTCGTGTCTCGTCGGCGTGGTCGCGCGGGTCGCGCCCCGCCACGGTCGCGCTGTCGGTGCCGGTGAGCCGCACCTTCTCGATCTCGATCGGTTGGGTGACGAGCAGGCCGCGAATCCAGTATCGGTTGGCGTTCCGCGCCTTCATCAGCAGCTTGAGGGCGAGGCGCATGTGGGGGAGCGCGTCGTCCACCTGCGCGATGCGGAGCTCCGTGGTGGCGTCGAGCATCGCCTCCGCCGCCTGCTTGAGGATCTTCGAGCTCGGCGTCTCGCCCACGAAGCCGACCCCCTCCACGTACTCGAGGTCGTGCACGATCGACAGCACGCGGTTGCGCAGGTCCTCCTGCTTCATCCCCAGCATCATCGACTGGCGGATGTAGGAGGTGTCGACGACCCGGCGCTTGTGCTTGAGCAGCGTGTCGGCGCGCATGATGAGCATGCGCTCGCTCAGGATGGACGTGTCGAGCGCGGCGAGGGCGGCCGGGTTCACGTTCACCGTGTCCTTCTTGCGCGGGTCGAAGATGCGGATGGTCCGCGTCTCCGATTCCCCCTTGCCGGGGCCGGTGACGTCGTTCTCGTCCCAGGCGACGGCCCGCACGTTGAGCACGTCCCCCGGCCCGAGGTGCATGGTGTCGAGGAGGATCGCGCCGCGGAACGTCGTCTGGCGCGCGTGATCGAGCCCACCACGCACGAGGGTCGTCCGCTTCGTCTCGATGCTGTTCTCCGAGCCCGAGGTGTTCAGCAGCTCGAACTCCACGCGCGAGAGCCCGATGTCGTCCTGGACGTCCGCGAACATCTCGATCCGTCCCTTCGCCGCCGGGTAGACCGAGTCGCGGGCCGGCGACACGAGTGTCACCGTGGGCGGCTCGTCGATCACCGGCTCGAGCACGAGCAGGCGGTCGTACCGGCGGTCGACCAGGCGCACCACGGCGGGCTTCTTGGGCATGGTCACGGCCACGCTCCACGTGTCGCCGACGATGCTCACGGAGAGCGTGTCGCGGTGCGCGCTCCCCCCTTCGCCGTACTGCGCGCCGAGGCTGTCGGTCGCTCCGGCGGCGGCGCCGCGCCCCCGCACGATCACGCGGCTTCCCACCAGCGCGGCCACGGACGTGGGATCGTCCACGCCCTGCGGCTCGCGCCGGGCGTAGCTCGGCGACTCGATGCGGACGGCGATCACGGCGAGACGGTTCGCGAGCGGCGCGCGCGGCGCGGGGCGCAGGAGGATGTCCCCCGGGCGCGGGTGCAGCACCCGCTCGACCGTGCCACCGGGGAGCAGCGCGAGCGCGAGCACCCCCACCGCGAGCGCCGCGGCGGGCACCGCGAGCGCCCGGCCGAGCGAGGGGCGCATCGCGCCGCGCAGATCCACGCGGCCCACCGCGCGGTCGAGCGCGGCCGCGCCGGCCGCGGTGGTGCCCGCGGGATCCACCGCCGTCGCGAGCGCGAACTGGAGCGCGGGCACGCGCTCCTCGAGGTAGAGCGCCACGCGGCCGAGCGTGCGGGCGTGGCGCCCGCGCCAGAGCACGATCGCCGCCGCGACCACCGCGGCCGCCACCGCGGCGGGCACCGCGATGCGCCGGAGCCCGAACGGAAGCGGCACCACGAGATCCGCGAGCGCGACGAGCGTGATCAGCCCGAGCACCGCGGCCGCGCCCCAGAGCAGCGTCGCGCCGGCGATGGTCCCGATGAGCGCCGTGCGCGCTCGGCGCACCTGTTGGATCGCCTTCATCGCTTCTCCTCCGCCTTCGCGGCGCCCGTCCGGCGGGCGGCGCGCCGCCGCAGCAGCATCTCACCCACGGCGAATACCAGCGCGGCCGCGTACAGCCAGGGCACGAGCGGCGCGGGCGTGATGTCGGGGACCGCGATCGCCGCGCGCGCCACCGTGCCGCGCGCCTTCCTCGCGCCCGCGAGCGCTGCGGTGTGCGCGTCGTCCAGCGGCTGGAGCGCGGGCACGCCACCGCACGGCTCCGTCATCGCCGCCACGAACCGGGCGAAGCGCGACTGGAGCACGAGGTCGCCGCGCGATGGCACGGGCAGCGTCACCGCGCGCACGCACCCGGCGCCGTAGCGCTCCTCGGTGGCCGCCGGTGTGCCATCCACCCACCGCGCGACGACGCGCGCGCCACTGCTGTCGCCGCGCGCGGTCGCGCCGAACATCGCATACCGCTCGAACGACGCGACCACCACCGTGGCGCCGGCGCTCACCGCGCCGACGGTGTCCGGCGTCTGCCGGGGGCTCCACGAGGGGGGAAGCCTCGTCGCGTGTGTCGCCGCGGGCGAGGCGGCGACGCTCCCATCGCGCGCGGGCCAGAGCACGAGCACGTGCCTCGCGCCGCGCGCCCAGGCGGAATCCGCCGCCGTGGCCGCGCCGCGGACGATGCGCACCGTGGGCTCGGCCGTTCCGGCGCGCGTGCGCGCCGCTCCAGCGGGTGACACGGGGAGCGCGAAGCGCAGCGGATCGTCGTCCGCGCCATCGAGCGCGATCACCGGCGCGGACGCGGAGTCGGTAGCCGCTGCCACGCGCACCAGTCGCACGGCGCCGGGCCACAGCGCGCGCACGGAGTCCGTCGCCTGGTCCACCTCCTCGGTGGCCAGCGGCGAGACGATCGCCAGCTCGAACGAGTCCGCGCTCTCCCGCATCGCCGTCGCCGTGCGCAGCCCCGCGATCAGCGCGGCGGTGAGCCGCCCCTGGCGGAGCGAGCGCGGCGCGCGCGCGAGCGCCGCCAACGAATCGGTGACCCCGTCGCGCACCACGGCGGCGGCGGAGTCGAACAGGACCACCGCATCACCGGTGGAGAGCAGCGCGTGCGCGCTGTCGGCCGCCTCCGCGGGGTGCGCCACCGCGCGCGAGCGGTCCACGAGGACGATGCGCGCCAGCGCGCGGCGCCGCGGCCGCAGCACAGGGCGCGCGAGCGCGGCGCCCACGGCGAGCACGAGGAGCACGCGCAGCAGGAGGAGCAGCAGGTCGCGCGGTTCGATCGCCCGCGCGTGTCCGCGCGCGGGACGGTCGGGGGCGAAGCGCGCCGTGGGGAGCGGCACCATCTTCGGCTCGCGCGTGACGATGAAGTGCAGCGCCACCACCGCCGCGGCCACTGCGCCGGCGGCGATCAGGAATGCCGGGGCGAGGAAGCTCATGCCCGCGCGTCCGATGTCGTATTCGGCGCCACCACGCGGCGCACCACCCGCTCGGGCGCCTCGTCGGTGGTCGCCATATGGTACACCGCGCCGGCGGCGCGCCAGCTCGCCGCCAGCTCCTCCCGCCAGCGCGTGAACGACTCCTGATATTCCGCGAGCTCGCGTTCCTCGAGCGGCCGCCGGATGGCGGCATCCTCCGGGTCGGTCACCACGGGGCCGAGCGCGCTCGGATCGATCTCCTCGCTGGCCACGATGTGCACCGCGTACACCTCACGCCCCGCGGCGACCAGCACCTTCGCCTGCTCGAGCAGCTCGTCGGCGTCGCCGAGGAAATCGCTCACGATGGCGATGCGCCGGCTCGACCGCAGCGCGGCGAGCGACGGCGCCAGCGGCGCGCTGCCGCCCGGCGTCGTCTCCAGCAGCATCCGGAGCACGTTCGACACCGTCCCCCCGCGCGTGCGCGCGGGGAGCGCGCGCACGCCCTCCTCGTTCACCACCGCGATCCCCACCGGGTCGGTGCCCCCGTGCGCGACCGCGCACAGCCCGAGCGCCACCGACGCCGCCAGCTCCCACTTCGCGAGCGATGGCACCGGGTACGCCATCGATGCGCTCGCGTCCACCAGCAGCGTGGTGGGCAGGTTCGACTCGTCGTGGGAGAGCCGGATCGCCACGCGCTCCGTTCGCCCGAACAGCTTCCAGTCGATCTTCGACGGATCGTCCCCCTGCTGGTACGGCCGGTACGCGGTGAACTCCGGCGAATGCCCGACGCGCTTGGAGCGGTGCGCGCCCTGGAACGGACTCGAGGTGACGCGCCGCGCGTGCCAGTGCACCCCGCGAACGGCATCGAGCAGGGCGCCGCTGGTGAGCTGCTGCATGATCAGACCTTGATGTCGCTACGTGGCGTCGGAACGTGCGCGAGAATGTCGGCGACGAGGTCCTCGGACGTCACGCCTTCCGCCTCGGCCGCGAAGTTGGGGAGGATGCGGTGGCGCAGCACCGGCTTCGCCACCCGCTGCACGTCCGCCGGCGACACCGCCGCCCGCCCGGCGAGCAGCGCCCACGCCTTGGCGCCGAGCACCAGCGCCTGGCCGGCGCGCGGGCCGGCACCCCAGCGCGCGTACTTGCGGACGAGCGGCGGCACCGACTCCTCGCGGGGACGCGTGGCGCGCACCAGGTCCGTCACGTACGCCAGCACCGCCTCGGACACCATCACGTCGCGCACCAGCGCCTGGAGCGCGAGCGCCTGCTCCGCGTTCACCGTCGCCTGGATCCGCGTGTCGTCGCGCCCCGTGGTCGCGCGCAGGATCGAGATCTCCTCGTCCCGCTTCGGGTAGTCGATGCGGATGGCGAACAGGAAGCGGTCGAGCTGCGCCTCGGGGAGCGGATACGTCCCCTCCTGCTCGATCGGGTTCTGCGTGGCGAGCACGAAGAACGGCTTCGGGAGGGGCATCGTCTGGCCCGCCGCGGTGACGTGCCGCTCCTGCATCGCCTCGAGCAGCGCCGCCTGCGTGCGCGGTGGGGCGCGGTTGATCTCGTCGGCGAGGACGATGTTCGCGAAGATCGGTCCCTTCACGAAGCGGAACGCGCGGTGCCGGGTGGCCGCGTCCTCGTCGAGGATCTCTGTCCCCGTGATGTCCGAGGGGACCAGGTCCGGCGTGAACTGAATGCGCCGGAAGTCGAGGTGCATCGCCTCCGACACCGTCTTGATGAGGAGCGTCTTGGCGAGCCCCGGCACGCCCACCAGCAGCGCGTGCCCGCCGGCGAGCATCGCCATGAGCACCTCGTCCACCACGTCGGCCTGGCCGACGATTCGCTTCCCCACCTCCGCGCGCAGGGCGCGCACGGCGGAGATGAGCGCCTCCGACTCTCCGGCCGCCGCATCCGGAGCGGCGGCCGACTTTCTCCCCTGTGCTGCAACCGTCATGTCACACTCCCTGTATCCCACGCCAGATCCGAGTTCCCCGGCCGGGGTCCGCGCCCGGAGGGGCACGGTCGGATGCTCCTGTGACATGACATGGCGACGCGGGGGAACCCTACGTTTCTCGCTCCCGCACCACCGCCAGAATCCACTCCGGGTGCGCCTCCGCCACTTGCAGCAGCCGGAGCGCCGCGCCGTCGGGATGGCGCTTGCGCTGCTCCCACGCGCGGACGGTATCGGGGCTCACGTTCAGCGCCTGCGCGAACACCGGCTGCGAGAGCCCCAACCGCTCGCGCAGCCTGGCCACGCGCGCGGCGCTGTAGTCCGGCGCCGGCTCGGCCTCGGCCACGCGCGCCGTGAGCGGGCGGCGCACGGTGCGCGCGCCGGTGCGCTCGCCACGCTCGATGGCCACCGCCTCCTCGAGCCCTTCGATGATCCGGGCGCCGATGCTCTTCTTCTTGGTCGCCTTCTTCATGGCTCCCCTCCCAGGGTTCGCGTGAGCCGCTTCATGGCCTGACGCTCGGCCGGCGTGATGTCGTCCTTTGCGTTCTTCGAGTAGACGAGCAGCACGTACACGCGCCGCTTCGCCGGCAGGTGAAGGCAGATCACCCTCGCACCGCCGCGCTTTCCTCTCCCAACCAGCGCGACACGAACCTTGCGCAACCCACCGGAATCAGGGATCAGCGCACCCACGTCCGGGTTCTCCACCAGCGCGCGCTCGAGCGCATCCTCCAGCGCCTCGCACTGCCCGGGAGCGGAGAACGCCCTCGCGCTCTGCTCGTAGCTCCGCAGGTAGATGAACTCGAGATAGTCTGTCGCGTCAGGATGCATTAGTATAGTACCTCGTCCTATAGTTTGTCAAGAACCTCCGACGCGCCACTTCCCTTCTGGCACGCGATCGACGAGGTAGCACGTCCGCGCGGGGCCGCTCGCATCCATGCATTGCGTGACGCATCCAGCCGGCACGCCGCTCCGCCCCCGGCCCCCACTACGACAGAGCGCCCCCGCGTTCGCGGGGGCGCTCTCTCGCCTGCATGACGATGCGGAGCCAGCTCGCTACGACGCCACCTTCCGCGGCCGGATCGCGATGCGGAGCACGTGCGCGGTGTCGAGGTAGCGCGCCGCCGCGTCGCGCAACCGCTCCGGCGTGAGCACGCCGAGCAGCGACGCGGGATCGGCGAGCCCGGTGGCGTAACCCCATCCGTTCCAGCCGTCGCTCACGAGCATCGACAGGATGTAGCCGTTGTCGCGCCTGCCGAGCTGCATGCGGCGCTCCTCGAGTGCCCTCACGTCCGCCACCTCCTCCGCGGTGGGGCCGCCGGCACGCAGCGAATCGAGGACCGCGATCGCCGCGCGCGCGAGCGAGTCCGCCTGCTCCGGCGCCGCGTCGAAGCTCACGTCGATCTCGTAGTGCGGGTACGGCCACTGATCGGCCGACGCGCTCGCCTGCACGCCGTACGTCGCGTGCAGCTCCGTGCGCAGCCGCTGGAGCAGACGGCGCTGCGCCACCTCGGTGATCGCGTTCAGCAGCATGTTCTGCTCGGGGCCGTACGCCATGCCCCCCGTGATCGCGAGCTGCATCGTCGTCTTCGCATCGGGGCGCACGGGCGCGTCGATGTTCCCGGGCCCGGTGACCGGACGCACCCCCGCGTCGCGCCACGTCTCGTGCGCACGGGTGGCCGGCAGGCTCGCGAGCCAGCGTTCCACGAACGGGCGCATCGAGTCGGGGTCGAAGGCCCCGACGATGTAGAAGGTGAACGCGCTCGCATCGGCGAAGCGCGCATCGTGGAACGCGAGCGCGCGCGCCGGATCGAGCGAGTCGACCATCGCCGCGGTGATCATCCGGGCGCGCGGGTTGCCGCGCGTCACGATCGCGTGGATCTGCTGCGCCATCTCCGCCTGCGCGGTGGAAAGCTGCTCGCGCATGGTCTGGCGCCACCGGGCGATCGGCGCCGAGTCGGCGCGCGGCGCGGTGAAGGCGAGATGGATCATCTCGAACAGCGTCTCCGCATCGCGCGGCGCGGCGCTGGCCGTGAGCCCCTGGCTCAGCTCTCCGATGAATTGCGTGAGCGACACCGACGGCGCGGTGGCGCGGAGCCGCTTCTGGAGGAGCGGCAGGGGGAACGCGCCGAGTCCACTGGTCGCCAGCGCCTGCGTCGCGAGATGGGCGCTCACGTAGTCCGAGTCGGCAGCGAGCGAGAGCCCGCCGGGCGCGATCGCCTCCACCAGCAGCTGGTCGGGGTTGAAGTCGGTTGGCTTCAGGATCACGTGCGCGCCGTTGGAGAGCACCCACTCGCGGGCGCCGATGGCGTCGAGCGAGCGGGCGCTGTCCACGCGTCCGGGCGCCGGGGGGTGCGCGACCAGTGGCATCGCCTCGAGCGCCGAGGCGTACGTGGACGTCGGCGCGGCGGCCACGGAATCCGCGATCCGCGCAATGTCTCGTGCGGTGGGCACCGCGCGGTCGGACCTGGACGACGCGGCCACGATGATGACCTGCTTCGTCGGTGTGAACGCCGCGCGCGCGGCGGCATTCAGGTCGTCGAGGGAGATCGCGCGCGCCCCGTCGAGATCCTCGCGCGCCATGTCGAGCGCCGCGGCCGCCGGCTGCACCACGGCACCGGTGAGGTAGCACCGTGCGTAGGCATCGGCGAGATCGCTCGACGCGATGGCATCGCGCCGCGCGAACGCAGTCTCGTACTCGGCGAGCGAATATGCGCGCACGCGTCCGAGCTCGTCGGGGGTGAAGCCGTGCTCCACCATCTGACGTACCATCCCGAGCAGCCTGGCGAGCGCGCCGTCGAGGTCGCCCCCGCGCGCGGAGGCGCGCAGGGTGTAGGTGCGCACGTCGCGCACCGGCTCCTCGACGCCGATCGTGCCGCGGTCCATGTCGGACAGGCGCTCGCTCAGGATGTAGGCCACCATTCGATCGATCAGCGACTGGCGGAACGCGCCGCGCGTGCCGTGCGCGAGCGGCTGGAGACGGTAGGCCACGGTGACGGAGCCATCGACCATCTGCGAGTCGGCAGCCACGGCGTAGACGGGTGCCTTCGGCTCGGGCACATCGAGCGATGGGCGACGGCGCCCCGTGCGCGCGCGGGGGATGGCGCCGAGCTCGCGGCGGATCAGCGCGACCACCGCCTCCGGGTTCACATCACCCACGACCACCACCGCCATGCGGTCGGGGCGGTACCAGTCGTGGTAGAAGCGGACGATCTCCGAGCGCCGCGCGCTCTCGATGATCGCGGGGAGCCCGATCGGCATGCGCCCGGCGTAGCGCGACCCCGCCAGCAGGCGATCGTGGTACAGTTCCGTGAGCCGACTCGAGAATCCCCCGGCGTCGGTGCGCGAGCGCCACTCGCCGAGGATGATCCCGCGCTCCGCTTCCACCGCCGCCGAATCGAAGGTGATGCCGTGCGCCCAGTCGGCGAGGATGCGGAGCCCTGTCGCGAGCGCCTCGGGGCGGTCGGTGGGGATGGTGAATCGGTACGTCGTGGCGTCGAAGGTGGTCTGTGCGTTCAGGTCGGCGCCGAAGCGCATCCCCATCGACTCGAGGTAGCGCACGATGTCGAGCTTCGCGAAGTGCGTGGTGCCGTTGAACGCCATGTGCTCGACGAAGTGCGCGAGCCCGCGCTGCGTGGAGTCCTCGAGCGCGGAGCCGGCGTCGACCACGAGGCGGAGCTCGGCCCGCTGCTCGGGGACGGCGTTCCGGCGCACGTAGTAGCGGATCCCGTTCGGGAGCGTGCCGATGGTCGCGGCCGTGTCCATCGCGAGGCGCGGGGACGCGGGGTGCGGGGCGCGGGCTGCGGGGCGCGGGGCGCGGGCTGTGGGGCGAGCGGCGCCGGCGGCGGGGCGCGGGGTGCGCGAGCCTGCTCCCCCAGCCCCCTGCGCGGCGGCTCCGGCGGGCGCGAGGAGCATGGCGCAGACGAGGAGGATGAGCGCCCGAACCGTCGCGCGGCGGCGAGCGTCGCGATGAGCATCGCGGCGAGGCGCACCCCGGCGCGCGCCGGCAGCAGTGCGGCACATCGCCGCGATGACGGCGCTGCCCGTCACTATAATAAGGATTGGCGTCATGAGGCCCGGAGTCGGAGTCTGGCGGGAGGCGTACGGACACCCATGGGACACCGGGCCGCGATGGCACCCCTACAGCTCCGGGCCGCGGCGCTGGCGCGGCGTTCGTGGAGCTGCCGGACGAACGGTGAAGGCGCCCCTCACCCCCGCGCGTCGCACACCGGCACGCCGCGGCGCGCCGCGGCGAAGGCGATGATGCGCTCGTCCGCGGTCACCAGCGGCGTCGCGTGCAGTTGCGCCGCGGCGACCAGCATGCGATCCGCGGAGTCGCCGGGGAGATCGGCGGCGAGCCGAGTGCTCTGGAGAAGGATGGTGCGATCGAGTGACAGGTAGACGATCCCCGGCGCGCGCTCCGCTCTCGCGAGCCAGATGGGGGTGTCGAGGGAGAGTACGAGCTTCCCCTTGGCGGCCTTGATGCCGACCTCCCAGAACGAGATGTCGCACACCACGAGGCGCGCATGCGCCGCCACCCGCTCCAGCAGCGCGACGAGCGGCGGCGTGAGGCGGTCGCGCCGCCCCTCGAGCAGCCACACCCAGATGTGCGTATCGAGGAGGAGCGCCCCCTCGTAGCCCGGTCGCTCGCCGGCGCGCCAGAGCTGACTCCCGGGCACTCGCTTCACCTGGCGCGCGCCCCGCGCTCCCGCTCCACCGCGCGCGGCGCGCCCGGGCACCTCGCGCCGCCCGACGTCAGCGCTCATCCAGCGGGTCACCCTCGGACTCCGCCCACTCGGCCGAGTCGGGGGAGACCAGGTCGTGCTCCTCGAGCACGGTGCCGCTCAGGAAGCCGAACGGGCTCGGCGCCGCGACGTCGATCGGTGCGAGCTTCGCCACCGGCACGCCACGCTTCGTGACGACGTACTCCACGTGGCGCTCCTTCACCTCGTCCATGAGCTCGAGGCATGTGGCCTTGAACTCCCCAGCCGGAACGTGATGGGTGCCGGAGGCGAGAGCCCCCTGGGACGCGGCGGTCTTCTTGGACACCATGATACGACCTTCGGATAGTGACTATGGTCATGATAATATGGTCACGTAATAGGATCAAGTCCGTCGTCGCGAACCACCAACGGTAGAGCCGCACGTCGGGCTCGCGTCAGCGAATCATTGCAACGAGGGGCCGGCAAATGCCGGCCCCTCGTCGTGTCCCTCCTCTGCCACCCCGGACACCGGGGATGGCGACCGCTCACCGCGTCGTCGCCTCGCTCGATGCCTCGCGATACATCGCCTCGATCGCCGCGTCGATCAGCCGCTCGCGTATCGGCCACGCGCTGTCTCGGAATTGGATGATTCCGCTCGGGCTCACGAGGAAGAGATCGAGCGAGAGCCCCGATTCCAGCGCCTGCACGTGTCCGCCGCTCCGCATCACCTGGAGATAGTTCACCTGATTCGGCCCCACATCGTCCAGGCGGCGTCCGTCCGGCTCGGGGAGCATCGTGTACGGCGTCTCGTCCACCGCGAGCGCGCCCGGGAGCTGGAGCGCGCCGAGAAAGTACGCGCTGTCCAACGCGGCCTCCTCCGCCGGCGTGGGGGGCGGGCGGAGCCGGAAGGAGCCGTGCGTGTGTGCCATGAGCGTGATGTCGAGCGCGGGGAAGCGCCGCGCGATGCGCCGGAGCGTGGCGTAGTACGGGAAGCACTGCACGCCGCACCGGTCATCGACGGACACGAGCATCGAGACGTGGCCGGCGCGCGGGCGCGGCGCGCCGTCCGATCGGGCGAACCAGTGAGGCGCGGCGATCGCCGGCGCGCGACGTCCCAGCATCGTCCCCTCCGTCCAACCCCGCGCCGACATCTCGGCGAGCGCCGCGGACGGTCCATCGCGAAGCGCAGACGCCTGGGTGACGCCCATGTGCACGGCGAGCTCCTGCGCCTGCCAGAAGGCGGGGTCGGCGGCCCGCAACTTCGGCGGCAGGTGCTCCACGATGTCCCCGATCGCCTTCATCTCCTCCTGGAACATCCCGACGTCGAGCATCCCCACCACGTACACGTTCGCGAATTCCGCGTGGGCCGTCACGCGCTCCACCGACGCGTCGGGGCCGAGCGCATCGAGCCGCCGCAGATACTCTCGCACCGCATCCAGGCGCAACGGGCGCGCGGTGGTGTACGCGTGCACCGCCCGCACGAGCACGGCCGCCCGCTCGGCGAGCGGCTTCCCCCGCGCATCCGCGATCTGTCGCTCCGTCACCGCCCGCGCCACGGAGTCCTCCCCCGCCATGAGCGCCAGGTCGCGCAGTGCGGAGAGACTCTGCCGCTCCACTGCCGCCACGCGGAATCGCGCGCCGCAGCGCCGCGCCGTCGCCGCCGCGGCTGCCGGAAGCGTGTCGCGCGTATCGAACGGCATCGTGTCCGGCCGCGCTCCCCATTGCACGCTGTCCACCACACGTCGTGCAGCGGCCAGACACTGCTCGGGGATCAGGTAGCGCTCGTAGTGGGCGCGGTCGCCGGCGACCGGAAAGTGCATCTGCGCGCCCGCCGGTGAGGCGAGGAGCGCGAGGGCGGTCATCGCGAGCACCGCCGGCGCACAGCGCCGGCGGTGCGACTTCGGATGGTCAGATGGCATCGACCGCGCTCGTGAAGCTGAAGTCGCGCACCTTCACCGCCGGCACGATCGCCGGCGCCTCCGGGCTGTACACCCGCTCCGGCGGGCCGAGCTGCTCGATGCTGTTGAACGCGAACATGGGCGATTCGGTGAACCGAAGGTTCTTCACCGGCTTGGAGATCTTCCCGTTCTCGATCAGCCAGAGGCCGTCGCGCGTGGCGCCCGTGGCGAGCAGGCTGTTCCAGTCGAGCACCACCACGTTGGAGAAGCGCGTGACGAGGAGCCCGCGCTTGGTCGTGCGGATCATCTCTTCCATCGACGTGTCGCCGCCGCTCATGCGAAAGGCGCCGCTGTTCGGAAAACCCTCGTTCTCCGTCCGCTGGTGCAGCGCGTACTCGCGGTCGTACGCGAGCTTGCCGAGCACACCGTGATCGATCCACGTGACGCGCCGGTACGGCTGGATCCCGCCGTTGTCGAACACGAACGGTACCACGCCGAGGTCGGGATCCGCGGGATCGTGCTCGATGGTGAGCCGCGAATCGAGCACCTTGCGCCCGAGCTTCGTGGTCAGTAGGCCGGTGACGGGGTCGACGCCGGCGGCGAACGGCCCGAGCTGCTTCTGCTCCTCGGCGTACCGGTCCAGCGCCCCCACCACGAGCCGCGCGAGCGCGAACGTCGCCTGCGGCTCCATGATGAGCGTGTAGCGCCCGGGCTCGATCGCCACCGGGTTCCGCGAGGCGAGGCACTTCTCCAGCGCCCGCGCGGCGAGCGCCGGCGCGTCGATCCGCCCCCAGTCGTAGCTCGAGAGCCCCGCCCACCCCGACCCCGTCCCTCTGGGGTCGCGCACGGTCATCGAGCACTCGGCGAACGTCCGCGGCGCGTACATCGCGGGCCCGCTGTCCGTCCCCACGAGCGCGCTCCCGCGCGCCGCCACGCTCAGGTATCCCGCGGAGATCATCCCCGCGCGCTCCGCCGGCTCGATCAGCCCCCGCGCCGCCGCCGCGCGCACGTCCGGCGCCTGCACGAAGGTCGCATCGCTCCAGATGTGCGTGGCCGGGTACTCGTGAGGCACCGGCGGATCGGGAAAGTCCGTGGGCACCGTGCTCCCGAAGCGCAGCAGCCGCTCCGCCGCACGCACCGCCGCCGCGAGCGCGTCGTCGTCGGTCTGGTTGGTGGACACGTGCGAGACGGCGCCGTCGATCGCCCGCGTGATGCGAATGACGTTGCTCCGTCGGTCGCCCGCCACCGTCGCCTGATTGCGCGCCCAGCGCAGCTCCCCGGTCCACTCGCTGTCGATGCTCAGGAACGTCTCCCCGCCCCCTCGCGCGAACCCGATCACGCGGCGCGCCAGCGCCTCGCAGTCCTCCCGGGAGAGGAACCGCCGGGGCTCCGCACCGAGCGAGAGCGGGCGCCCTCTCGTCGCGCCGCCGCTCATGCCTTCCTCATGATGTCGAGGATCGTGATCTCCTTGAACGCCCCGGGCACCACGCCGAGGCTGTAGCTGGTGGTCTGCGATGGCTCTCCCTTCTCGCTCTCCCCCCCGGGGAGCCAGCGCAGGCTCTTCGCGCCGCCGAGCGCCGTGAGATTGCGCCACAGCTCCGTCGCCCGGAACAGCATCCCCGCCCCCTTCACCAGCGCCACGCGCTTCCCGCGCTTCACCTCGTACACGGTCCGTGTGGTGTTCAGCCCCACGCCGCTCGAGTGCTGCCAGTCCATCTCGGGAAGGATCTGCTGGATGGCCAGTCCGTCCGCCATCCCGGCGACGAGATCATCGAAGGACGCGTCGCCCGCGCCCGGGCGCATCGCGAGGTTGGGCGTGTGCTGCATGGTGAGGTCGAGCGCCGATGGCGCGCTCGCGCACCCGTGCGAGCGCACCGGCCGTCCCGCCTTCTCGTACCACGGCGCCAGCCACGCCGCGCTCTCGCGCGTGGTCTGGAAGTCGGTGAGCACGCCGTCCCGCACGAGATCGAACGACTCGGGGACCACCCCTTCATCGTCCCACCGCACCGTGGCGAGCGCGCCGGGCTGCGAGCGGTTGGCAGTGACGGTGAGCAGCGGCGCGCCCGCCTTGTAGCTGCCGAGCATGGCGAGGGGATCGTTCAGGTAGCTCGTCCCCCCGGCGTTCGCCTCGTAGCCGAGCGCGCGATCGAGCTCGGTCGCGTAGCCGAGCGTCTGCGCGAGCAGCGAAGCCATGGCGCCGGCATCGAACACCGCGGCGTACCGCCCCACTTCCACCGGCTTCTCGGGGAGGGTGACGTCTTCGTCGATGCGTTCCTTGAGGCGCCGGATCTCCTCGCGCACGGGGGCGTCGCGCACGACCTCCCAGCCGCCCTGCGCCGGCCCGAGCGAGGCGAGCCCCCACCTGCGTTCCTTGTAGTCCACCCCCACCCTGGCGCTGGTGGTGTAGAAGGTCTGCGTCCAGGTGGAGCCCTCGCTGCTGGCGAAGGTGCGTCGCTCCTTCGCGAAGCTGGTCGATGCCCAGTTCAGCTCGAGCCGCGGGTCGAGCTCGCGCGCCCACGCCATGAAGCCGTTCATCCAGTCGGCCACCTCTCCCGGCGCGAGGGCGAACGGATCGACCTCCACCGGCGTGGACCACTCCCCGCCGTTCACGCGCGGGATCGTGCCCAGCTCCACCACGCGCGCCTTCCCCAACGCGTTCGCCTTCGCCTGCGCCACCGCCTCGCGTCCCACGCGCGCCGCCTCATCGGGGGTCCAGTACGGGCTGCTGGCGAACCCCCAGTAGCCGTTCACCAGCGCGCGCGCGCCGACGCCGAGTTCCTCTTGCTCGCTCGGCGGCCAGCCGAACCCGCGCCACTGGCGAAAGGTGAGGCGCACGTCCGCGTACGCGGCGCCGGCGCCGCGCGCCGCCTCGATGGCGGTGGCGGCGAGCGCCGCCGGATCGGGATCGGCGGCCGGCGTCCAGCGCGCGGGCGCCGGCGCACTCAGGAGCCGTGGGAGGATCGATCGCGGGAGCACCACGCCGAGCGCGGCGGCGCGCGTTGCGTGCCGGAGAAAGTCGCGGCGGTCGGTGGTCATCGCGCGCTCGCGATCACTGGACGACGATGGTGCCATGCGTGTCGAACAGGGTGCTGTGGTACGTGTAGGTGCCCGGCGTGGGGAACGCGCGCGTCACGTAGACGACGGGATTCAGCGAGTCGGCATGGAACGGCGGGATGTTCCCCGCGCCCTCCGGGATGATCGGCGACTCCATCACGTGGGTGGAGTCGTCGAACACGTAGTCGATCGACTTGTCGAACGAGCCGTTCGCGAACAGCACCGTGGCCCCGGCGCTCACCACCATCGTGGGAGGATCGATCACGAGCACCGGCGTGGTGCTCCCCGTCGGGGTACGCTCCACCGGCATCACGAGACCGAGCAGCGGGGGAGTGACGGTGAGCGCGAGCGAGTCGCTCATGCTCACACCGTACGCCGTCGTGCTGGCGCGAATGAGCACCGTCCCCGGGCGGATGGCGAACACGAGGCCCGTGGTGGGATCCACCGTCGCGATGCTGTGGTCGGAAGACGTGAAGTGGACGGGGAGATTCTCGATCGGCGCGCCCCCCGCGTCCGTAGCCACCGGCGTGATGGTCTTCCGGCCGAAGAACCAGAAGAAGTCCGCCGCCGCCATCTTCGCGCTGTCTCCCGCCGTGGGCTGGATGGAGAAGCCCGACAGCGTGGGCGGCGCCGAGGCATCGGTCACGTTCACGTAGGCGGTGTCCTTGCGCGTCACGTTGCCATCCGTGAGCGATGCGATCACGCGCACGCCGGTGGCCACGCTCAGGGCGGTGAGCACGCCGTCGGGAGAGATGGAAACGCTCCCCGTGTCGCTCAGGCTCCAGGTGGCGCTCGCGAGGCCGGGGAGCGCGGTGCCAGCCGGATTCGTGGGCGTGGCCGTGAGCCGGATGGTGTTCCACGGTGCCGCGGTGGACAGCGTGATCGCGTGGTGGTCGAGGACGAGCGCCGAGAGGAGGCGGCTCGGATCGACCGGCGCCGCCACGGTCGCGGATTCGGTGCCGCAGCCCGTCGCCACTGCGGCGCACAGGAGCGCGGCGGCCACGCGGCGGCGCGACGCAGCGAGAGGTGCGCGCATCGGAGTTCTCACCAGGTTCCCTCGCTCAGGGGTCACGATCGAAGCAGCCGGTGAACAGCGGGTTCACGCGCTCGCCAGGCGGGATCGGCGCCGTGACATCGGTGCCGTACACACCCTGCCCGCCGGGGTAGAAGCCGGTGGGGTACACCTGCTCCTGCCGCCGCCCGTACTGCCTGACGAGCCGGCGCAGGTCCCCCTGCCGGTGCCCGGTGAGGAAGAGCCAGAGCGCGCGCTCGCGGAAGGTGAGATCGACGCGCGCGTCGGGCGTCCCCGGGTCGGTGGTGTCCGCGAGCGCCGGCACGATCGCCGTCTCGCGCAGGTGATTGAGCGTCGCCAGCCAGGTGGTGACGTCGCCTGCTTGGAGCGCCGCCTCGGCCTGGATGAGCCGCGCCTCCACGCCGCTCGCGATCGTGAACGGTGCCACGTCCGTGTACGCATCCGGCGCGAAGATCGCCACGCCGTGCGTGTTCACCCCCGTCCGGTGCGATGCCGAGCGTGGGTCGCCGCTCGAGATGAAGTCGATCCCGTTCCCCCCTTCCACATCGGACACCGTCGTGCCCTGGAGGGGAGGCGGCTGGCGCAGCCCGTTGTCCTGCGGCCGTCCGCGCCAGTCGATCGAGAACCAAAAGCGGAAGTCGTCGGGCACGCCGCTCACCGTCTGCGCCGCGTCGGCGTATTCCCCGAGATCGAGCAGCGCGCGCCCCTTCCCCACCAGCGCGAGGTTGGCGACGCGCGCGCTGTCGCCGGCCAGGGTGAGCGCCGTGTCGAACAGCGCGATGGCGTGCCGGTACACGTCGGCGGTCGTGCTCCCCGCGCGATAGGTGAAGTCGCCGCCGTAGTCGAGCGTGCTGAGGGGGATCCCGGAACAGAACATGTCCGCGAGCTCCACCTCCGCGTAGCCCTGATAGGCGTACATCTCCCCCACGAGCGCCGTGGGCTGCCGCGGCGCGTACGTGCGCAGCGCACCGATCGCGTCGGCGGTGCTGCCGCGCAGCCCCTGGAGCACCTGGTAATCCGATGATCCTCCGCTCTGCTCGTTCGAGCCAGCGCCCACCTCGGGGAGGAGGCGCTCGTCCAGCTGGTTCACGGCTCCGGCCCCGCCGCCGAGCGTGTTGTCGCGCAGCTCGTCGGTGAGCAGGCCGGCATCCACCGCGTAGTCCACCAGCCGCCCCGCCGCGTCATCCACGGCGTCGTGGTAGCGCGCCAGCGCCCCGGCCTCGTTGTGGAAGGAGGACGGGTCCTGCGTGCCCGCGGGGAGCGGCGGGTCGAGCAGGCCGTGGCAGGCCGTCGTCGCTGCCGCCAGCACGATCAGCGCGGCCGCGGTCGCGCGCGCGGCGCTGCGGCGCGCGGCGCGCGGCGGCTCGGAACGGGGTGCGCCGGTCATCATCATCGCTCTCCGCGCGGTCAGTTGCCGAGGCGGACGCTCAACGACCACGTCCGCGGCTGTGGGAGTTGCCCTGCGTCGAGCACCGTCTCGCCGCTCGAGAAGGCGTTCACGTTGGGGTCTATGCCGTGGTAGTTCGTGTGCAGCCCCAGGTTGCTCCCCTGGAGCGCCACCGACATGCTGCGGGCCCTGAACGCGCGCGCCACCCCCGCCGGCATCGCCACGCTCACGGAGAGATCGTTGAAGCGCAGCGCGTCGACGGTCTGGATCAACCCGTACGGCGTCTTGTCCAACGCCGCCACCGCCGCCTGCTCGGCGAGCGACGCGTTCGGGTCGTTGGCCGCGTGCAGGAACGCGTCGTGCGCTCCCTGGTTGAACTGCGTCATCCCGTTCTGGTAGTCGAAGGTCGCGTTCACCGTCACGCGTCCATCGAAGAGCCCCACCGTCGTGGCGAGTGACGCGTGATACTTCGGGAGCGGCTGCCCCAGATAGGCCAGGGAGTCGCCGAGGATCACCTCGCTGGTGTCGATGATCCCGTCGTGGTTCCCGTCCGACCAGCCGACCACCGGCTTCGCCCAGCGCCCGAACAGCGGATAGCCGGGCACGATGCGCGTGCCGTCGCCGAACGTGATCGGATCGAGGTTCGGCGCCAGGCGCACCAGCTCGTTCGCGTCGGTGCTGAAGTTGACGTTCACGCGCCACGAGAGGAGCGAGCTGCGGAGCGGCTCCACGCCGAGCGTGACCTCCGCTCCCTTGTTGCTCACCACCCCGATGTTCGCGAGGTACGAGCCGCCGCCGTTCACCGATGGCGCCACGGGGATCGACACGATCGCGTCCTTGCGCGTCTTCGAGTAGCCCGTGTAGGACACCGACACGCGGTCATCGAGGAAGTCGGCGTCGAAGCCCCCCTCGATCTCCGTCGAGCGCTCCGGGCGCAGCTCGGTGTTCCCGATCGACGTGAGCCGCACGCCGTCGAAGAGGCCGCCCCCGCCGACCGGCGTGAACGAGTACTCCGTGTACATGCGCAGCCGGTCGGTGAGCCCCGGCTGCACGCCGGCGTGCCCGTACGCGAGGCGCACGCGCAGCGTGTTGAAGAGCGACTTGAAGGGGAAGAACTTCTCGTCGGAGATCAGCCAGGAGACGCCGAGCTTCGGGAAGCCGTTGAACGTGGCGTGCGTGCCGGAGGTGCTGCCGCCATCCAGGCGAAAGCCCGTGGAGAGGAAGAAGCGAGGGCTCAGCATGAACGATGGCGCGAGATACCAGCCGAGCGTGGTGACATCGCTGCTCGTCTCGCTCGCCCCCTCGGTGAACACGCTCGTCTCCTCGACCCCCTTCGGAACGCCGTACGTCTGCGCGACCTGGGCGTTGCTCGACGTGACGGCGAGGTTCATCCCGAGGCTCGTGGTGATCCGCATCCCGTGCGGGAGCGGCGTCACGATGTTCGTGCCGACGTTGGCGCTCTTCGTGAGCACGTGCCCGCTGCCGGCGCCGAAGTGCCCTGTGCTGTCGATCGATCCGAAGCGCATCCCGGACGGCAGGAGGGTCTGGTCGTCCCGGTTGGCGACGTTGAGGCCGACGTTGGCCGTGATCGGGAGCCACGAGCGCGCCCGCCAGTTGAGCGACGCCACGTTGGTGAACGTGAGCCCCCTGGACCGCGCCCGCTCGTAGAACTCGCCGATCAGCGGCTCCTCGCCGAGCTGGCTCCGGTCCACCCATGTCCCCTCCAGCGAGCCGATCGCCGACTCCAGCGATGAGCGCTGCTGGTTCTCGGCGGTGAGCGTGGAGATCAGATCGACCGTGGCGGTGGGGCTCAGCCGCGCCGTGAGCCGGCTCGTGCCGCTCCAGCTCGTGAGGTTGTCCGGACGCCGCATCCAGGCCGGCGCCGCCTCGCCGTGGAACTTCTCGTACCGCTCGGCCTCCACGTCGGGGAGCTGGAGGATGCCGACCTGGCGGTTCACGCTTCCCGTGAACGAGTACTGCAACGCCTCGGTGCCGCCGTTCAGCGACAGGCTCGCGGCCGACTCGTAGCCGGTGCCGAACGGCGCCATGCGCGGGTCGTCGAGCGCCTGGAAGGCGACGAGGCTGTCCTGCTGGCAATTGTACTGCGTGCGCGGACAGAGGATCGAGCCGGCGTCCGCCCACAGGTGTCCCCACCGGTAGAGCCCCACGGGGTAGCTCCCGGCCAGCCGGGAGATCCCCTGCGTGGCGGTGAGCTGCCAGTGCGTCGGACCCGGGCGCGCGCGCTTGGTGGTGATCACGATCACGCCGTTCGCCGCGTCCG
>CAMLEQ010000002.1 GCA_946479015.1 uncultured Gemmatimonadota bacterium
CGGACTTTCCTCGGCGAAGCGAGCTCCGCCGCGACCGTCCGGCCAGCCGATCCACCCCGAAATATAACCGCATCGAGCGGGTCGGGCCATGCGCGGGGAGGGGGTGAGCGACTGGTTATTTGGTATTGAATAGTTACCAAATACCCGATTTCATCTTCCTCTCGAGCGCCGTCGATCGCCAGATATAGTAATTATATACTAATATATATCATTAGCCGATTCCATGCTCTGCTTCATTGTAATGGTTGCAGATCGTCATTAAATCAGGAACGTGCCACGCTGTGGGCGCACGAGAGCGCGTGGTATTTGGTATCACATGGATACTTTCGGTGCACCATTGCCGGAACCGGCCGGATCCGCCGACCCGTGATGGACCGCGGTTCGAGCGGACCGCGGCGTCACGGCGCATCGCCGGCGCACGCCTGACGCGCTGCCGCACCCTCGATCGCTGACGCCGAGCGGTCCCACCATCATCGTTTCCGCCACGCCATGGTGACGCGGCGCTGACGGGGGGCCCTACCCTGCCGCTCGACCCCGGCCCGCTCACACCTGCGCGCGAGGAAATCATGTGCCCCGCACCCGCACTTCGCCCCTCGCTGACTCCGATCGCGACCGTTCTCCTGCCGGCGGAACGTCCCAGAGTGGATGCCGCTGGGGAAGGCCTCTACCGAGCGCTCCATCGCGATTCCCTGGATGATGTGCTCCGCGACCTCCGTGAACAGCGGGTGAGCGCGGTGGTGGTGTCGGTCGCGCGCTGTGCGGATGGCGATGTCTCTCGCGTGGCTCGGCTCGTCCGGGAGTTCCCGCGCGTTCCCGCCGTGGCGCTCCTCACGCGGCTCGAGCCCGAGACGCCGCGCGCGGTGTTGTCGTTGGGGCAGTCCGGGGTGCGCTCGTTGATCGATGTCCGGCAGCCGGCGGGATGGCGCGAGCTCCGCGAGGTGCTGATCGCCGATCGCGCAGGGGACATCGAGCGGCTGGCGCTGGCGCAACTGTCGATCGACCTGGCTGGCGCGCCGGAGGACTGCTGGCGCTTCTTCGAGGCGCTCTTCCGATTGACGCCGCGCGTCACCACGGTCCGCGCGCTCTCGGCCCGGCTCCAGGTGGTGCCGAGCACGCTCATGAGCCGGTTCTTTCGCGCGCGACTGCCGGCGCCGAAGCGCTACCTCGCCATCGCCCGACTGGTCCAGGCCGCGAGGATCTTCGAGAACCCCGGGCTGTCGGTCGCCAACGTGGCGAACCATCTCGAGTACTCGTCGCCGCAGAGCTTTGGCCGACACGTGCGGACGCTGCTGGGGATGACGGCGCTGGAATTCCGGCAGCGCTACGACGGCGAGGGGATGCTGCAGCGCTTCCGGGAGGAGCTGGTCCTTCCCTACCTCGACACGCTCCGCTCCTTCAACCCGCTGTCCTCCGCGCCGCGGTGGCAGGATGGCGGGGCGCCGACGGAGCGACGCGCGGGCGCGGCGGAGATGCGCGGCGGGTGAGCGATGCCGCGCGGCGTCAGCATGCCGCGGCCGGCATGACCGCGACGATGTCCGTCGCGCGCGCGAGGGAGACGACCTCGAGGCCCGCTGCTTCGATCGCCTCACGCCCGCCCTCCTCGCGGTCCACCAGCGCGAGCACACCGGCGATGATCCCACCGGCGGCACGCACGGCGTCCACGGCCTTGAGCGCCGAGCCGCCGGTGGTGATCACATCCTCGATGATCGCCACCCGGTCTCCTTCACGGAACGGGCCCTCGATGAGCTTTCCCGTCCCGTGCGCCTTGGCTTCCTTCCGCACCGTGAACGCCCGGAGGGGGCGCTCGGTGCTCGCACTCGCGTAGGCGATGGCGTACGATATGGGATCGGCGCCGAGCGTGAGCCCGCCCACCGCGGCCACGTTCCACCCCGTGGCGTGCAGTGCCGCGATACCGAGCGGTCCGATGAGCGCCAGGCCATCGGGGCTCATTGTCGTGAGCCGGGCGTCGATGTAGAGTGAGGATTGCCGCCCCGAAGCCAGGGTGAACTGCCCACGCTTCGCGGATCGTGTCGCGAGGAGCCGGACCAGCCGATCGTGCTCGGTCATGGCGGGTAGCTTACCGGGTGGCCGACGCATCGTCAATCGCGCACCCTCGTGGTCTCTCGTCGGGAGGACCGTGCGACCGTTTTTCTCGCCCGCTCGTCTCCGTCCTTCATCGATCGCTCTCTCGCTCGCGCTCCTCTTCGCGCTCGCTGGCTTGTTCGCGGTCGACCGCACGCTGTCGGAATCGAGTCGTGCGGAGGTCCAGGTGGAAGCGGTGGAATCGGCGGCGCTGATCGAGGGCTTCCTCGCCGTGCACGCCGAAGCGCTGCAGTCCGTGCGCGGGCTGTATCTCGACACCACGCGGCGCGTGACGCCCGAGCAGTTCCACCTGCTCGTCGGCTCGCTCGGGGGCTATGCCTCCGCGTATCGCCGCATCTGGGTGACCGACACGGCGGGGCACGTGATCGCGGAGCACCTGCTGGGGGCGCAGGCGGGAGCGCTGCCGGAAGGGGTGGACGTCGACACGCTCTCCGAGCTCGGTACGGGCGTGCTCGCGCGTCGCGCGCGCCTGACGCGTCGCCCGCAGATCTCGGCGCCCGGACGTCTCTTCACGGGTGAGCGCGGGTTCGTGCTGTTGCAGCCGATCTTCGTCGCCGGGCGGTTTCGCGGCTTCGTGGGCGGCACGATCGCATCGGACGCGATCCTGGCCAACGTGGCGCAGGGGAGACCGCATCTGCGGGGGCGCCTGATCGTGCTCGCTGGCGCGGACACGGTCACCGTGCGCCCCGGCGACTCCTCCCCCTCCCGCTTGCCGGTGCGGCGCGACTGGTCGATGCTCAGCACGCCGGGGGGCGCGATGTGGCGCGTGGTGGTGGAGCGGCCGACCGGCGACGAGCGCGCGCATTTCCTGCTCTGGGGCGTCGGCCTGGCGACGCTCGGTGCGCTCATCGTGATGCTGCTGCACGAGCGCCGGCAGGGACAGCGGCTCGCGGAGCGCTCGAGCGAATTGGAACGCCTCTCGGCCGAGCTGCTGCGCGCCAACCGGGCGAAGAGCGAGTTCCTCGCGAACGTGTCGCACGAGCTGCGCACGCCGCTGAACGCGATCGTGGGGTTCGTCGAGCTGTTGCGCGATGGCGTCTACGGGGATCTGGCGCCGCGGCAGATCGCGCCGGTGGACCGCATCGCGTCGTCGGCGAACCATCTGCGGCAACTCGTCGATCAGATTCTCGATCTGGCGAAGATGGCCGCCGGCCGGCTCGAGGTGCACGTGGAGCCGGTGGATCTGCGGCCGTTCGTGCTGAACGTGGCGAGCGAGGTGGAGTCGCTGGTGAGCGACCGGGGGCTCAACCTCTCGGTCGCCGTGAGCTCGTCGCTTCCCCGGATCAGCACGGATCCGATGCACCTGCGACAGATCCTCCTGAACCTGCTCGGGAACGCGATCAAGTTCACCTCCTCCGGCGGGATCGCCGTGCGGGCCCGGCTCGCCTCGTCGAGGGAGGAGGCGCCGACGAGTCCGGGCACGCCAGGTGGTGTGGGCGGACCGGCGGTGGCGACGCTCGGCGTCGCGGGCACAGGGGTGGGAGCGCCGGCGTCGCGCAAGTGGATCGTGCTCCAGGTCGCCGACAGCGGGATGGGGATCGCGCCGGCCGACCGGCAGCGCATCTTCGAGGAGTTCGAGCAGGTGAACGCGGGGCCGCGCAGCGACTCCATGCAGCGCGGCACGGGACTCGGCCTGCCGATCTCCCGCCGCCTCGCGCGGCTGCTCGGCGGGGATCTGACGGTGGACAGCGAGCTCGGGAAGGGCTCGACGTTCTCGGTGTGGCTGCCGGTCGATGAGGAGGTGACGGCTTCCGCGCGGGGGATCACCGACGAGGCGCGCCACGCCGAGCCGTCCGTCCGCGCCGGGTGACCGGCGTGCCGATCAGCTCCGCTCGTCGCGGTGCAGGAAGGACTTCATCTTGGTGAGGAAGTTGTCGCGGCGCGCGGGCGGCGCGGCGATGGCGGCCTGCAGCTCGCTCGCGAAGGTGAGCACGTCGGGGTAGCGCTCGGCGGGATTCCGCGCGAGCCCCCTCATCACGACGGCTTCGACGGCCGGCTCGATGACGAGTCCCTTCCGCGCCGTGCCGAGCGGGATCGGCGGCTGCGAGAGCAGTTGCGTGAACATCTCGCGCTGGGACTTTCCGACGTAGGGATGACAGCCGCTGAGGAGATAGTACGCGATCGTGGCGAGACTGTACTGATCGGCGGCGGCCGTCACCAGTTGGCCGGAGAGGGCCTCGGGCGCCACGTACAGGAGGGTGCCGACGAAGAACCCCGCCCGGGTCAGCCGCTCCTCGGGAGCCAGATCCGTCTGCGCCGCGATGCCGAAGTCGAGCAGCTTCACCTGCTTGGTCTCCGGATCGTACATCACGTTCTCGGGCTTCAGATCCCGATGGATGATGCCGGCCGCGTGGGCGGCGTTCACGGCCGCGGCGATCTGGCGGATGATGTCGGCGACGTCGCCTGGGGGGAGCGGCGCGTTGCGCTTGGCGTACTTCTCCAGAAGCTCCCCGGACGCCCACTCGGTGGAGAGGAAGTGCACGCCGGGGCGCATCTCCCCGATCTCGATCGTTCGCACCACGTTGGGGTGCAGGACCCGCGTGCCGTACGATGCCTCGCGGAGGAATCGAGCGACCGCGGTGCGGTCGTTCCTCAGCTTCTCACGGAGGACTTTCACGGCCACGGTGCCGTGCTGAGGGTGGTCGGCGCGGTACACCACTGCCGTTCCACCCTCGCCGACCATATCGTGAAGCGTGTATCCGGCGAGCGTCGTTCCTGTGAGGTTTTCGCGGGTCACGCGGCGAAGCTAACGAGCCCCGCGAGGTGGAGCAAGCGCGGGCAACTTCGGTCACGCGACGGGTATCACGCGTGATTCTCCCCCTCTCATTCGGAGCCCCAGCCTACATGTCGGCACTCCTCGACGGCTTCCGTACGGCACGCGTGCGGGCGTCGCATCTCGCGGTTCTCGTGTCGGTCGTAGCGTGCGCGCCGCGAGCGCAATCGCGAAGCCCTGGCGATGCGGGAGTGGCCCCGAGGGCGCGCGGGGCATCCATCCCCGGGCTCGATCCGACGGCGGGGTACCGGGAGGCCGGTCTCATCGTGCAGGGGCCGCCCCTCCCCTTCATCGGCATGGTCCGCTATCTGGCGGGGACGACGCCGGACAGCACCTGCGTGCTGGTGACGCTGTCGATGGCCAACCGCTCGCTGACGTTCGCGAGTGATGGCGCGGTGCAGCGCGCGGAGTACGCGGTGCTCCTCGACCTGCAGCAGGGGGGCACGACGGCGCGGCACAGCGAAGCGCGCGAGAGCGTCCGCGTGAGCTCGTTCAAGGAGACGACGCGGACGGACGAGAGCATCGTGTTCCAGCAGTTCCTGCAGGCGGCGCCGGGACAGTACACGCTCGCGATCACGGTGCGGGACCAGGCGGGCACCAACGCCGCGGTGCAGCAGATCCCCATCTCCGTGCCGCGATTCGGCGGCGGCGCGCTCTCCTCGCTCGTGCCCGTGCACCAGGCCACGCCGCGTGCCGGCACCGACTCCCTCCCCACGCTGATCGCCAATTCCCGCGCGACGGTCGTGTTCGGGCGCGACTCGCTCGCGCCCGTGTACGTCGAGGGCTACGGGCTCGCGCCGGATGCGCGCGTGGCGGTGAGCGTGCTGAACGCACAGCGCCAGCCGGTGCTGCGCGACACGGTGCAGTTGGCGCATACGGGCGCGATCGCGGCGGCGGTGCTGAACTTTCCCGTGCCGCGCATCGGCGTGGGGCGGCTCGAGATCGACGCATCGGTGGTCGGCTCGGCCGACTCGTCGGCGACGCCGATGCTCGTGACGTTCGGCGACCAGCTCGGGGTGATGTCGTTCGACGAGCTGCTCGGATACCTTCGCTACTACGCCACCCCGGAGCGGCTGCAGGCACTGCGCGACACCTCGCCCGAACGGCAGGCGGAAGCATGGGCCGCGTTCTGGAAGAGCTCCGATCCCGTGACGTCGACGCCGGAGCACGAGGGGCTGCGCGACTATTTCGCGCGGATCCAGTCGGCGAACCAGCGGTTCACCGAGGAGGGCGGGCCGGGGTGGCTCACCGACCGGGGCGAGGTCTACATCACGCTGGGAGAGCCGGACCAGTTGCTGGATCAGGGGGGCGCGGGGGTGAGCACGCGCGGGCGCGCGCAGGTCTGGGAGTACAGCCGGTTCCAGTCCCAGCTCGTCTTCATCGACCAGACGGGATTCGGCCGCTGGCGCTTGACGCCGGCGAGCGAGGCGCAGTTCCAGCAGATCGCGCGGCAAGAGCGCCTGCACTGACCGGAGTGCGCCCCGAACCCGTCGCACTGTCGCTCCGCGACGAGATCGCGCGCAAGGCGCTGCACCTCATCCTGGTCGCCGTTCCACTCGCGTACGCTCGTGGCATCCCGCGTGGCACGCTGCTGCTCGGGCTGGGCGTGCTGCTCGCCGTCGCGCTCATCGTCGAGCTCGTGCGGCTTCGGAGCATGCGGGGGCACGTGCTGTTCATGAAGGCGGTCGGTCCCCTGCTGCGCGAGCACGAGCGAGCGAGCTGGTCGGGGGCGACGTGGCTGTTCGCCACGCTGTTCCTGGTGGTGCTGCTGCTCTCGCGTCAGGTGGCGATCGCGGCGGCGTGGGCGGTGACCGTCGGCGATGCCGCGGCGGCGGTGGTGGGACGCGGCTGGAGCAGCTGGCGTTGGCGGGGGAGGGGGAGCATGGAAGGGGTTGGAGGGGGCAAGACGGTGGCGGGGAGCCTCGCCTGCCTGACCGCTGCCTTCGCCGGCGCGGTGGGAGTCTCGCATCTCTCGCTAGGGGCGAGCCTTACAGGCGCCGTCGCGGCGGCGCTCGCGGAACGGGCGGCGGGGCCGGGCGACGACAACGCTCGAGTGGCCGTGGGGATGGCTGTGGGTATCCTGTTGTGGCGCATGATGTTCTCTTGACAAAATCTCAATTTGAACATATATAGGCGCTCGCAAACCGCCGTTGGTTTGCCCAGCACAACGTGGTGCAGGATCCGTTTCACCCCGCAGGAGGCAGCTCGAATGGCCAGAGGGAAAGTGAAGTGGTTCAATGACGCCAAGGGCTACGGCTTCATTGAGCAGGAGGGTGGTGAGGACGTCTTCGTGCATTTTTCCGCGATCACGATGGACGGCTTCAAGACGCTCTCCGAAGGGCAAGAGGTGGAGTTCGAGATTCGCAGCGGCGAGAAGGGGTTGCACGCCGCGAACGTCCAGCGACTGAGCTGACCACCATCGGTACCACAGGCCATTCGATCTAGCTGCCGCCTGCCCGCTGCGACGAGGCAGGCGTTGGCACATATCGAGACCTGGAATGCCCGGGCACGTTCCGTTCGGCAGAGCGGAACGTGCTTTTTTTCGCTCCCGCGCACCCTGGTATTCGACGCTGGCGGGCGCGAACTTTCGCGGATGCAGCCGCCTCCATCTCCACGCCTCTTCCTGATCGACGGGTACGCGCTGATCTATCGCGCGTTCTTCGCCCTCATCTCCCGCCCGCTGACCACCAGCCGTGGCGAGAACACCTCCGCCGCCTGGGGGATCGTCAACTTCCTCCAACGGCTGATCGAGAAGCACAAGCCCGAGTACATCGGCTGGGTGCACGACTCGGGGCTCTCGTTCCGGCACGAGCAGTATCCCGCGTACAAGGCCACGCGCGAGAAGCTCGGCGAGGAGCTGCAGGCCGACTTCGATCGCGGCATGGAGCGCATCAGCGAGATCCTCTCCGCGTACAACGTGCCGGTGCTCGCAGTGGAGGGCTACGAGGCGGATGACGTGATCGGGACGCTCGCGCGCCAGGGGACGGCCGCGAACGTGAACGTGGTGGTGGTGTCGGGGGACAAGGACTTCCAGCAGCTCGTGCGCCCCGGTGTGTGGCTGCTCAACCCCGGCCGCGGCGGTCCGGCGAGCGTCGAGGAGCAGTGGGTCGGGATGGAGAACGCATCGGAGCGACTGGGCGTCGCGCCGGAGCACGTCACCGACTATCTCGCGCTGGTGGGCGACTCCTCGGACAACGTCCCCGGGGTGCGCGGCATCGGCGACAAGACGGCGTGCGAGCTGGTGGCCACCTACGGCAGTCTCGAGAACATCCTCGCGAACGCGGCCGAGATTTCGAAGAAGCGGCCGCGCGAGGCGCTGCTCGCCCACGAGGCGGAGGCCAGGCTCTCGAAGCAGCTCGTGACGATTCGCGAGGACCTGCCGATCACGCTGGAGCTGCCGCGCCTCGCGGTGCGCGAGCCGGATCACGCGCGCCTCAAGGAGCTGTTCGTCGAGCTGGAGTTCCACTCGCTCGCGAAGGAGCACGCGCCCGCCGCGCCCGCGGCGACGCGCGCGACGCGCTACACCACGGTGGACACCATCGACGCACTCACGGCCATGGTCGCGCGGGCGCGTCAGGCACCGTGGATCGCCGTCGACACGGAGACGGTGATCGACCCGGACAGCCCGCAGGCGGTCGATCCGCTGCGCTCGACGCTCGTGTCGATCTCCATCGCCGTCGCGCCGGGCGAAGCGTACTACCTGCCGCTGCGGCACCGTGAGCACCGCCCGGCACAGGGCAGTCTCCTGGCCGATGCCTCCGGCGACCGCGCACCGACCGACGCGCCGGAGGATCGCGGCCTGGTACGCGGCGGGGACGAGGCCGTACCGAACACGCCGGCGCGCGCGAAGAAGAAGACCGCGGCGAGCGCCGAGGCGGGAGGGATCGCCGGCCGGATCCTGGCGAACGGCACGCCCCCCGTGCGGAACCTCCCGCCGCTCGATGCGCCGGAGATGGCGCCGCTGCGCGCCCTGCTCGAGGATCCGGCCGTCCGCAAGACGGGGCAGAACGCGAAGTACGACATCCTCACGCTGCGGCGCGCGGGCGTGACGCTGCGCGGGCTCGACTTCGACACGATGATCGCCAGCTACGTGCTCGATCCGGGGCGCCGCTCGCACGGACTCGACGTGCTCGCGCTGGAGTTCCTCGACCACAAGATGACGTCCTTCGAGGAGCTGTGCGGCAAGGGGCGGAACGCGGTCCCGTTCGACGCGTGCCCGGTCGATGCGGCGCGTGACTACTCGTGCGAGGACGCGGACATGACGCTCCAGCTCCGGACGCTGTTCGAGCCGCAGCTCGAGAGCTACGCGCTCACGCGCCTCTTCCACGACATCGAGATGCCGCTGGTGGATGTCCTGGTGGACATGGAATGGATCGGCGTGACGATCGATCTGCCGTGGTTCGCGTCGCTCAAGGAGCGGTTCCAGCGCGAGCGGGAGCGCGTGGAGCAGGAGATCTTCCAGGAAGCGGGGCTGGAGTTCAACATCAACTCGAACCCGCAGCTGCGGCACATCCTGTTCGAGAAGCTCCAGCTCCCGGTGCTGAAGCGCACCGCCACCGGGCCGTCCACGGATGCGAGCGTGTTGCAGGAGCTCGCGGACATGGGGCATGCGCTCCCGGAGCTCCTCATGGACTACCGCGAGCTCGCCAAGCTGGAGAGCACGTACCTCGACGCGCTGCCGGCGCTCGTGCACCCGGAGACCGGGCGCATCCACACGTCGTTCAACCAGACGGTGGCGACGACGGGACGGCTCTCGTCGAGCGACCCGAATCTCCAGAACATCCCGATCCGCCGCGAGCTCGGCCGGGACATCCGGCGTGGCTTCGTGCCGCGTCCGGGATGGTTGCTCCTCGCGGCGGACTACTCGCAGATCGAGCTGCGGCTGCTGGCGCACCTCTCCGGCGACCCGGCGTTCGTGGAGGCGTTCCGCGCCGGCGGCGACATTCACCGCCAGACGGCAGCGATCATCTTCGGCGTCCCGCTCGAGGCAGTGACCCCGGAGATGCGCGCGCGGGCGAAGACGATCAACTTCGCCACCATCTACGGGCAGGGGCCGCACGCGCTGTCGCGCCAGCTCCGCATCGAGCACGCGGAAGCGCGCCGGTTCATCGCCGAGTACTTCGAGCGCTTCGGCGGAATCCGGTCGTACCTGGATTCGATGGTCGAGTTCGCGCGCGAGCACGGCTACGTGCAGACCATCTTCGGGCGGCGGCGGTACATTCCGGAGCTGCGCGACCGCAACTACAACGTGCGCCAGTTCGGTGAGCGCACGGCCACCAACTCGCCGATCCAGGGGTCCGCGGCGGACCTGATCAAGATCGCCATGATCCGGATCGCGCGCGCGCTCGATGAGCGGTCGCTGGAGTCGCGGATGATCCTGCAGGTACACGACGAGCTGGTGTTCGAGGTGATGCCGCGCGAGATGGACGCCGTGCGATCGCTCGTGAAGCAGGAGATGGAGGGGGCCGCGGAGCTCGCCGTGCCGCTGGTGGTGGACATGGGCGCGGGGGAGAACTGGCTGGCGACGAAGAGCTGAGCGGCGCGGCGGGGTGGGGGCGCTGGCCGGCCGGGCCCGGGCCCGTCCGGGCCGGCCACGAGACATCGGTTTCAATGAATCGTCTAATGTGCGGCGCCCACGGCGGCTCGGGCGCCCCCTGGCGCTCCCTCGTCCCCTGCTCCACCCCCGCTTCCGCCCCTGCCTCTCCGCCGGCCGCACGCGACACCATCACCGCTCCCGAGCTACTCGATGCGCTTCCGAAGGCGTGACGGATTCTCCCTGGTGGAGCTCTTCGTCGTCATCGTCGTGATCGGCGTCCTCGTCGGCCTCGCGATTCCCCGGTTTCGCAACTTCCGGCGGAAGTTCTACATCACCACCATGACGAGCGACCTCCAGAACCTCGCGCTCTCCGAGGAGGCCTACTGGAGCGAGTGGAGCCGCTACTCCGAGGACCTGCGGGCGCTGGACTTCACGCCGTCGTCGGACGTGAAGGTCACGGTGGTCAGCGCCGACAGCACCGGATGGTCGGCCACGGCCAGTCACGGTGCCGACGATGCCCGGTGCGCGATGTTCTACGGGACCGCCCCGGAGGTCCCCCCGGCCACGATGAAGAACATCATCGGGTGCACCCGATGATCATGGATTTCCGGCGGCTGCTCGCTCCGCCGATCCGGCCGACCGCCGTTGCAGAGTGCGATGATCATCGCAGAATCGAGCGGTCAGTTCGACCGACGGGTCGATTCGAAACATCCTAAAACTAGTCAAATCATAGGCTTGCTCGTTGGCCTCCCGTGCGGCACTGCGATTGCCTGGCACTGAGGCGGCAGTCGTCGTGACCGATGCCCAACCCAATTCAGGACCCTTCCATGCGCCACTCGCGCTCCGCCGGCTTCACCCTGATCGAATTGTTGGTCGTGGTCGTGATCATCGGGATCCTCGCATCCATCGCGATCCCGAAGTTCGCGAACACGAAGGGGAAGAGCTACGCCGCGGCGATCAAGTCCGACCTGCGGAACCTGGCCACGGCGGAGGAGTCGTACTACTACTCGAACGACACGTACACGGCTGATCTCGGCGCGCTCAACTTCAACCCGACGGCCGGCGTGACGATCACGATCTCCGAGGCGACCGCTGGCGGGTGGGGAGCGACGGCCACGCGCCCGGGGGCGTCGGTGAACTCGTGCGCGCTGTTCTTCGGGTCGGTGGCGCCCGTGGCGCCGGCGACGGTGGAGGCGAGCATCGTCTGCAACTGAGCGTGACTTCGACGCGAGGGGTCTTGGGGAGCGATTCGACGGTCTATCGGGAGTTCGCGAAGCGGCGCGAGGGGATGATCCACGCCATGGATGGTGGGCTCTGGCTGCACCGCCACGTGTGGAAGGGGCGCCCGATGGCGCACCTCGTGTCCACGGACCGGGAGCGACTGCTCGCCTACGGGCGCCGCGTCGGGCTCCCGGCGGAGCGACTGCAGTTCAAGCCATTGAAGGATCCACGCACCGGCGTCAGGCGGGATGCGTGGCACTGGGATCTGGTCGGGGAGTTCCTCCCTCCGCGGTGAGCTCCGCCTCGAGCGCGCGTCCCTCGTCGCGCAGCTCGGCGAGCCGCTCCACGAGCTGGCGCTGCAGCGCCGGGTGGCGGCGGAAGACGAGATAGGCGCGGGCGCGCTCGACCGCGCGCCGCATGCGGTCGCGGTGGCGCTGATCCCACAGCCCGGCGATCGGCAGGGTGGCGAGATAGAGCAACGCCCACCATGGTCCCACCCACCGCCACGCCGCGGCGGTCTGCACGACGTAGGCGACGAGGAGCAGCGCCACGGCGAGCAGCAGCGTGTGCATCGCGGGATCTTCGGGCGCCCGGCTCGTGCGGCGCGCGATCGTGCGCGCGATGGCGAGCGGGATCGCGTGGTTCACGCGCCCCCAGAGCGCGACGGCGCCCGCGGCGATCGCGACGGAGCCCTCGCGCAGCAGGAACCAGCCACCGGGGAGCAGTCCCGGGGAGATGGTCACGTCCGTCGGCGCGATGCGGCGGCGCGCCAGCTCCTCGCGCAACGCGTCGAGGCGGGAGAGAAACGCGGCGGCGCGCTCCTCGGTGGCCGGCCGGAGCAGACGCCGCGCACGCTCGATCCGCCGCACGAGCTCCACCTCCAGCACCAGCGAGTGCGCCGGTACGCGGACGGGGCGCGCCTCGTCGGCCGCTCCGGCCAGGAGCCGCGCCGCTCCGATCACGCGCGCGGCATCCTCCGCGCTCGCGAAGTTGAGCGTCATCGCGCGGAGACGTGCATCCACCTCCCGCGTGAGCGTCTCCACCGCACCGTCGCCAGGCGGGGTGACCCACGCGTCGAGCAGGAGCGGCTCGCCTGCCTGCACGACGATGCGCGTGCGGGGGCGCCACTTCTCCTCGAACACCAGCCCGATGGGGACGATGGTGATGCCCCGAACCCCGTGCGCATCCCGCGCCTCGAGGGCGACGCGTGCGAGCCCGGTGCGCAGCGGCGCGAGCGCGGGCTCGCTGTGGCTCTTTCCTTCAGGGAAGAACAACACCGCCGCGCCCCGCCCGAGCGCGCCCACGAGCGCCTCGAACGAGGCGCGGTTGCGCGCGGGATCGAGTGCCGCGCGCGGCTCTCGTCGGGCCTCGTCGCTCGCCCGCCGCAATGGCACCGCCCCGATCGCGCGGAGCGCGGCGCCGACGAGCGGGTTGTCGAACAGCGTGGCCTTCGCGGTGAGCGTCACCCGTCGCGGCACGGCATCGATGACGGTCATCGCATCCACCACGGCGTTCGGGTGATTGACCGCCAGCAGCACGGGGCCGTGCGCGGGCACGCGGTCCAGTCCCACGATCTCGACGTCGCGATAGAACCAGCGCAGTGCGAGTGCGGTGAGCCAGTGCAGGATCCGGTAGAGCACGGTCTCGAGCTCCAGCGTGGGAGGATCGATGGTCGGGTGGTCCGTGCGTGCGCGCCGGGACCGTCAGTTGACGCACGCCACCGGGCGATGAAGATTTGACGGATGCGCTCGATGCCGCGTTTCTTACCGTCCGCCGTGTTGATCGTGGCGTCGCTGCTCGCCTGCGAGCGCTCCCGTCCCGCCGCTCCCCCCGACACCTCGCGGCCGGCGATGCCGGAATCGGTGCAGGCGGTCCAACCGCCGCCACCGGCGCCGGCGTGGGACTCCGCGGCCGGACCGGTGCTCTTCGTCCGGAGCGGATCCCCCGATGCGGCGTTCGTGGTCTTTCCAGAATACGCCGACAGCACCTTGCCGGATACGGTGCGGTTCGATGTCGGCGGAGTGCGAGGGGTGCGGGTGGACCTGTTCGGGCGCGGCGGGTTGGTGGGCACCGCCCGGGTGGCGGATGTGCGCAGCACGCAGTGGAGCGGCGACGAGTGCGTCGAGTGGCCGAAGGCGGTCGTCCGCCCCACCGCCGACAGCGGAGCGGTCTCCGGGTGGACGGTGGCGTTCCTGCATGGGCGGGCGGAGTCGGTGCCGCTCGACTCGATCGAGTCGATGCCGCGCCCGGATTCGGCGCGGCTCGCGGCCGATGTGACACGGCTCGTCTCCGCGCTGCCTGACGACACCTCGCGCACCTTCCGCGGCATCCCCTTCTCCGTGCAGAGCGCCTACCGCTTTCCCGTCGGTTCCGGCGTGGACGCGGTGGTCGCGGATGTCGTGCGGCGGCTCAACCAGGAAGCGAATCCGCTGGAGCAGCACACGCTGCTCGTGGCCGAGCGCGCCACGAGCGCGCAGGCGGGATACCACGTGGTGTTCCACGAGCGTGCCGCCGGCTCCGAGGAGACGCTGGAGACGACGGATGTGCTCGCGGCCGTGCGATTCCCGGCGTCGGGGCGCATCGCGCTCGTGCTGCTGCGCGAGGGATTGGAGACGAGCGCCTACGCGCTGCTGGTGCGCGAGCCGCAGGGCACCTGGCACGTGCGCTGGACGAGCGTGCACACGGGGTGCTGAGGGGCGCGTCGCTCAGCCGCGCGCGGCGCGCAGACGCACGATCAGGACCTCCGGCGGGCAGCGCACGCGGAAGGGGAGCACCACGCCGACGCCGGTGGTGACGTAGAGCGCGGCTCTGTCGTTCGGCACCCAGCCGCTGGCACAGCGCGGCCCGCACGTGACGCAGTGCCGCGCCGGCGCGCCGAGGAACGGGATGACCACCTGCCCGCCGTGCGTGTGCCCGCTGAGCATCAGGTCCACGCGCGCCTCCGGCGCCAGCGCGCGAATGCCGTCGGGGTTGTGGGAGAGCACGATGCGCGGAGTCTCGGCCGGCTCGCCGCCGCACCCGGCGAGCGGATCGATGCGCCCGTACGTGGCGTCGTCCACACCGGCCACGACCAGCGACCCATCCCCCCGCGTCAGGCGGACGCAGTGGTTGACGAGCACGCGCGCGCCGAGCGTGCGGAGCCACTCGGCGACCGCCGGTGCGTCGTAGTCGTAGTCGTGATTCCCGAGGACCGCCACAACGCCGTCCGGTGCGTGGAGCTCCCGCAGCACGGGGGAGAGCGCGCGCAGGCCGTACTCGTAGAGACGCCGCGAGGTGCGCGGCAGCGCACGATGCGAGAGCGCGTAGTCGCCGAGCAACGCCACGAGGTCCGGCCGCTCGCGCTGGGTGAGCCGAATGGCGCGGCGCAGGTGCCGGGTGGGCGCGACGACGGATCCGTGGTGGATGTCGCCGAGCGCCGCGATGGTGTATCCGTCGAAGGCGGACGGCAGACCCCGGATGGGGGCATCGATGCGCGCGACGCGGAGCCGCCGCGGTGCCAGCAGCACGGCGTGCCCCGCGGCCGCGATCGTCGCGCCGGCCATCACCGCTCCCAGCATCGGTCAGCTCCTGCCCAGTGCCGCCGGCGCCAGGGCACGCCCCGCCACCCCCGCGAGCGCGAGCAGGGTGAGCAGGTACGGGAGCGCGAGGAAGAGTTGGTAGGGAGCGGCCCAGCCCATCGCCTGGAAGACGTACTGCAGCGCGCTCGCCGCGCCGAAGAGCAGTGCCGCGAGGAACGCGCCGAGCGGGCTCCATCGGCCGAGGACGACGATGGCGATGGCGATGAATCCGCGGCCGGCCGACATCCCCTCGGCGAACGTCCCCGCCTGCGAGAGGACGAGGGTGCCGCCGCTCACGCCGCCGATGGCGCCGCCGAACAGCACCGCGAGCCAGCGCAGCCGCCCGACGGAGATGCCGGCGACGGCGGCGGCATCGGGGCGCTCCCCCGCCGCGCGGAGGGCGAGACCCGCCTGGGTGTTTCGCATCCACCACCAGAGCGCCGGTGCCAGGAGGTAGACGAGGTACGTGGGGAGCGGCTGGTCGAAGAGCACCGGGCCGAGCAGCGGGATCGCCGACAGTCCGGGCACCCGAGTGGAGCCCGTGGTCGGGATCGTGAGCGCGGCGCCGGTGGCTCCGTACAGGGCGCGGTAGAGCGTTCCCGTGAGGCCGAGGGCGAGCAGGTTGACGGCGGTGCCGGTGATGATCTGGTCGGCGCGCAGCGTGATCACGAAGGCGCCGAACACCGCCGCGATGACGACACCGGCCAGGGCGGCGCCGGCGAACCCTCCTGTCAGGCCGGCGCCACCCGCGGCGAGGAGCCCGCCAAAGGCGCCCGCGAGCATGATCCCCTCGAGCCCGATGTTGATGATCCCCGCGCGCTCCACCACCACCTCGCCGAGCGCCGCGAGGGCGAGCGGGGTCGCGGTCCGGACGGTCGCCTCGAGGAACGCTTCCGTGGCGGGTATCATGCTCCCTCCTCCGTCGGCGCGGAGGCGGCGCCGGCCAGGCGGGTGAGCAGTGCGGATGCCCCGCCCCGCCACCGCGCGACGGCGAGCACCGCGAGCACGAGCAGCGCCTCGACGACGGATACGACCACCGAGGGGACGGCCGCCTCGCGTTGCATGGCGAGCGCGCCCGCGTCGAGCGCGCCGAACAACAGCCCGGCACCGAGCACGCCGAGGGGATCGAGTCCGGCCAGCAGCGCGACGGCGATGGCGGTGTAGCCGTAGCCCGGGGAGAGGTTCTCGTAGAGCGCGAAGGTGACGCCGGTGACCTCGATGGCGCCGGCGAGGCCGGCCAGGGCGCCGCTCGCGAGGAGAGCGTGCGTGGCCACCCGGTCGACGTCCACGAGCCCGGCGGTGCGGGCGGCATCGGGGTTCTGCCCCACGGCGCGCAGCCGGAAGCCGGCGGCGGTGGACCGGAGCACCCACCACAGGACCGGTGGCGCGAGCAGCGCGACGACGAAGCCCCAGTGCAGACGCGTGCCGGGAAGGAGCCGCGGCAGGCGCGCCGCCATCGGAATCGGATCGCTCTGCGGGTACGCGTGGGTGGGCTCCTGGAGCGGTCCGCGCACGAGCCAGCCCACGAGGTAGAGGGCGATGAAGTTCAGCATGATCGTGCTGATGACTTCGAGCACCCCGAAGCGCGCGCGCAGCACGGCCGCGATGCCGGCCCACGCCGCGCCCGCGACCGCGCCGAGGAGGAGCGCGAGCGGGAGCGCAGCGACGCCGATTGCATGGCCGGTGCCGAGCCCCACCACCGTGGCGGCGACGGCCCCGACGAGCAACTGTCCGTCGGCACCGATGTTCCACACGCCGGCGCGGAACGCGAGCGCGACGGCGAGACCGGTGAGGATGAGCGGCGTCGATCGCACGAGCGTGGACGAGAGCAGCGCGAAGCGGCTGCCTAACGATCCCTGCCAGAGCGCGGCGAGCGCGCGGCCGGCATCGAGGCCGGCGAGGTGCAGCGTCAGCCAGAGCGCCGCGAGCGCGACGACGACGGTGGTGGCGATGGTGGTCGCCGCGGCGAGCGCGCCGGCGGCGGAGGATCGCCGTGGGTCAGTCGGCACGCGCGCGACGCCGGATCCCGCGATATTCCACGGTGCCGCGGTCGCAGACCGTGCGGACCTCCGAGTACGGAATGGCGAAGAACGTGTACGCGCGCACGCGGGCCGAGAGCCCGCCGCACCGCGCGGCGCTCGCGTCTGAGAGCCGCTCCACGCTCACCAGGCGCACGCGGCGTACGCCATGGCGCTCGATCGGCCCGTTCCACACCGCGCGCGCGGTGACCAGCGCCTGCGCGCCGTAGGGCTGGAGGTCCAGGGGGAGCGCGCGCAGCCCGTCGTCTATGAGCAGCCAGGGGAGCGTGCCGCCCACGCCGAGCAGCAGCACCTTCCATCCGATGCTCACCGCGGCGAGGGCGTAGAGCACTCGCCGCCGGCGCAGCGTGCGCTGGCGCAGGTCTGGCGAAGCGTGCGGCGGCTGAGTGCCGCCAGGGTGTCGGGAGAGGAACACGCTCATGCTCCGAGAATAATGCATTCCGCGACGGCGCGGGCAACGCGCGCACCGGCCGTCATCCGGCGCCGCCGGCAAGCCGTGCGGCGAGCGGGCTGCGACGCAGCCGCCACATGGCGACGATCCCGAGCACGGGGCCGATCGCCAGTGGAGCGAACGCCCACCGCCACCCCCACCGTTCCACCCACACCGGGACACCGCGGATGCTCGCCACGGTGAGCAGGAAGCCCAGGCACGTCTGCAGGGCGAGCGCGGTGCCCACGTACTCGCGCGGCGCGAGCTCGGTGATGCACGTGGAGAACTGCGCGGAGTCGGCGACGATGGTGATACCCCAGAGCAGGGAGACGATCGCGAGCGCGATCGGCGGTCCGGCGGCCAGGCTCCCGATGCCGAGCGCGCAGGCGGCGCTCGTCGCCATGGCGACGATGGTGATGGTGGTGCGCCCGTAACGGTCGGCGAGAATGCCGGCCGCGACGCACCCCAGCGCTCCGGCGCCCACGGTGGCGAAGGCCATGGTGGCGGCGATGCCGGCGGGGAGCGCGTGGCGGGCGACGACGGTGCCCCAGAAGAGCGCGATCCAGCTCCACATGGCGTACAGCTCCCACATGTGCCCGAGATAGCCGGCCGTCGCCAGCACCACCCCGCGGTCGCGCACCACGCGCCCGAGCGCTGCGATGCTCACCGGCGCCGACGGCGCCTGGTACGGCCCGGGGCGCACCGTCGCCAGAAAGAGCAGCGCCGAGAGGAGCGCCGACACGGCCGCGATGAGCACCACGGGGCGCCATGCCGTCTGGGGCGCGATGGCGTGCACCAGGTGTGGGGAAGCGGAGCCGAGCGTCAGCGCTCCCACGAGAACGCCGATCGCCATGCCGCGGCGATCCTTCCACCAGCCGGCCACGAGCTTCATTCCCGTCGGATAGACGCCGGCCAGCGCGGCTCCGGTGATGGCGCGCAACGCGATCGCCGCCGCGGGCGACCGTCCGGCGGTGATGATCGCGGCGGTGGCCGCCGCGGCCAGCGCGGCGCTCCAACCGGCGAGCCGTTCGGCACGCCAGCGGTCGGGGAGCATGAAGAGGGAGCTCACGAGCGTTCCGGCGACGAACCCGAGCTGCACCGCCATCGTGAGCCAGGGCGCCACCCCGGGCGCGAGATGCCATTCGGCGGTCATCGCGGGCGCGGCCACGGTGGCACTGAACCAGGGCGCCATCCCGAGCACGAGGCAGAGCGCGAGCACGGAGAGTTGCGCGCGCGCCTGGCGGCGCGCCTCGGGAGGAGGCTGAGGCGCGGGCGGCACGCGACGGACGGGAGGGGCGCTCACTCGAGTCCCACCATGGCGCGCCCGGCGGCGGTGCGCTCCGGCGCGATCTCGCGGGCGCGACCGTCGAACATGACGATCAACCGATCGGCGAGCGCCAGCACCTCGTCGAGGTCGGCGGAGTAGACCACGACGGCCGCGCCGCGGTCGCGCGCGTCGAGCAGATAGCGGTGAACGGCAGCGGTGGCGGCGATGTCGAGCCCGCGCGTGGGGCTCTCGACCACGAGCGCCTCCGGCGCGTCGTCGAGCTCCCGCGCCAGCACGAGCTTCTGCTTGTTGCCGCCGGAGAGGGTGCGCACCGGGGCGCGCGGGCCGGGCGCGCGGATGTCGAAGCGGCGCACGACTTCGTCGGCGTGCCGCTCGACCGACGACCAGCGGATGCGCCCACGTCGCGCGCCGGCGCCGCGCAGGGCGAGGTTCTCCATGATGGAGAAGTCGAGGACGAGTGCGTCGCGGTGGCGATCCTCCGGGACGAAGCCGATCCGTTCCGGAAGGCTGAGCGTTCCCGCGCTCGGCGCGAGGCGTCCGGCCATTGCCCGGAGCAGCTCGCGCTGACCTGCACCCTCGACCCCCGCGATGCCGAGCACCTCGCCTCCTCGCGCCACGAGGGTCGCCTCTCGCACGCGGACGGCACCGCGCGCATCGAGCAGGGTCAATCTCTCGGCCACGATGGCGGGGGCCCCCGCTCGCCCCGGTGTCCTCGTCACTTCCACCGCCTCGGTGCCGCCGAGCATCGCGCGCGCGAGCGCGCCCTCGGACAGCTCGGCGGCCGCACCCTGGAGCACCGTTCGGCCGCGACGGAGGACGGTGATGTCGTCCGCGATCCCGAGCGCTTCGGGGAGCTTGTGCGTGATGAGCACCACCGTGCCGCCGGCGTCGGCGAAGCGGCGGAGCGTGGCCAGCAGGTCGGCGGCTTCGGCCGGGGCCAGCACCGCGGTGGGCTCATCGAGAATCAACACGCGCGCACCGCGCGAGAGTGCCTTCAGGATCTCCAGACGCTGCTGGGCCCCGACGGAGAGATCGCCCGCGCGCGCATCGGGATCGATGGGAAGGCCCACGCGTTTCGCCAGCTCCGTCACCCGGGCGCGCGCGTCGGCGGCCCGGTAACGGCCGTGCTCCCCGAGCGCGATGTTCTCGGCGACGGTCATCGCCGGGACGGAGGTGAAGTGCTGGTGCACCATCCCGATCCCGTGGTGGAGCGCATCGCCGGGGGAGCGCAGCTCCACGGGCTTCCCCGCCACGCGGATGGCGCCCGCGTCCGGGTGGATCATGCCGAAGGCGACACGCATGAGCGTCGTCTTCCCCGCCCCGTTCTCGCCGAGCAGCGCGTGCACCGTGGCGGGGCGGACGCGAATCGACGCGTCGGCCAGCGCCTCGACGGCGCCGAACCAGCGGACGACGTGCTCGAGCTCGAGCGCGGCGACCTCGCTCAAAGGCCGGTCGGGACGTCGATGAAGGTCCAGGGGATGTCCCACGTGCGGGAGACGTGCTCGGCGAGCGCACGCACCCCCGGGGTCTCCGTGGCGTAATGCCCCGCGTAGATCAGCGTGATCCCCAGCTCGTCGGCGTCGATCGCCGTCCAGTGCGCACCCTCGCCAACGATGAGTGTGTCGATCCCAGCTGCCGCGGCCTCGTCGAGTGTGTCGCGCGAGGCGCCGGCGCCAGTGCAGATGGCCCAGTGACGCGTGATCCGCCCCGGCTCGGCCGGCGAGTGCCGGACCGCGCCGCCGTACCGATGCGCGAATTCATCCGCGCGGCGGATCAGCTCCGCGGTGGGGACGTTCGCCTCGCCGGCGACGCCGATGTGGATGGCCTGATGGCGCGCGAAGCCAGCGGTCGGCTCCAGTCCCAGCTCACGAGCGAGGAGCACGTTGTTGCCGAGCGTCGGGTGCGCGTCGAGCGGAAGGTGGGCGGAGTAGACGGCGAGCGGCGCGTCGAGCAGCGCGCGAACGCGGCGCAACATGGCGCGGCGGAGCGGCTGGAGCCCTCCCCAGAAGAGTCCGTGGTGGACGATGAGCAGGTTGGCGCCGCTCTCGATGGCCCCCTGAATGGTGCGCTCGCGTGCGTCGACGGCGGCCGCCACCCTCGTGATCTCCTGGTCGTGCTCCATCTGCACCCCGTTGATCGCGTTCGGGTAGTCGGGGATGTCAGCCGTACGCAGCAGGTCGTCGAGGTGCTCGGCGATGGTGGTGAGCTTCGGCATGGTCAGCGCTTGGCGGCCGTGGTGTCCAGGAACTCGATGCGAGGTGGTTGCAGCGCCCCGGATTCGATGGCCTTGCGCGTGGATTCGAGACGGGCGCGCAGCGACTGGGTGATCATCGCGTCGAGTGCCGGATTGATCACGAGCTTGACCACGTCGGTGCCGGTGCCGAGGTAGATCACGTGGGGCGTGAATCGCTGGTCGTGGACCTGGCGCGCCACGGTGAGGAACGCGTGCGGGAGATCGATGACGACGCTGCCGATCGTGACGGTGGGCGCGACGTCGTTCTGATTGGAGTTGGAACCGAACACGTAGACGCCCTTCGACTCCTTCGCCGCCTGGAAGATGCCGAGCCCGGCGGCATCGGCGTTCTGAAAGATGAAGTCGGCGCCACGCTGGATCTGGGCGAGCGCCTGCTCTTTCCCGGCGCTCGCGTCATCCCAGTTGCCGATGTAGGAGCGAAGGACCTTCACCTTGGGATCCACGGCGTGCACGCCGGCCTCGAACGCGAGAAAGCTGCTCTTCACGGGCGGGAGCTCGGTGCCGCCGATGGTGCCGACCACGTGCGTGCGCGTGAGCGTGCCGGCGACGATCCCCGCGAGATACGATGGTTCCTCGAAGCCGAAGACCATCGGCGCGACGTTCGGCCCGACGCGGTTGCCCGAGGTGGTGATGTAGATCGTGTGCGGGTACTCGGGGCCGACGCGCGATGCGGCGTCCTGGAACTCGAAGCCGTGGCCGAACACGAGCGAGTATCCCTGGGCGCCGTACTGGCGGAAGTTCTCCTCGAAATCGGCGGGGGTGGCCACCTGGATGTGGCTGATGCGCGCGCCGAGGCTGTCGCGGATGCGAAGGAGTCCCTGGTACGCGCCGGCGTTCCAGGCGTGGTCGGACACCGGCCCCGGGGTGAGGAGCGCGACCTTGAACGTGGACGAGTCGGCCGCCGCGGTGCGGTCGACCGAGCTACCGCCACCGCACGCGCCGAGGACCGCGATGTGGAGAAGTGTGGACAACCAGACGGCGCGTCTGTGGAATAGTCGCATAACGCGAGGGGAGGTACCGGGTTAGCCAGGTGTTGAAAACATGGGGGCGGTGCGCCGGCATGCCGGCGCACCGCCCCCATGTTTTCAACACCTGGCTAACCCGGTACCTCCCCTCGCGTTATGCGACTATTCCACAGACGCGCCGTCTGGTTGTCCACACTTCTCCACATCGCGGTCCTCGGCGCGTGCGGTGGCGGTAGCTCGGTCGACCGCACCGCGGCGGCCGACTCGTCCACGTTCAAGGTCGCGCTCCTCACCCCGGGGCCGGTGTCCGACCACGCCTGGAACGCCGGCGCGTACCAGGGACTCCTTCGCATCCGCGACAGCCTCGGCGCGCGCATCAGCCACATCCAGGTGGCCACCCCCGCCGATTTCGAGGAGAACTTCCGCCAGTACGGCGCCCAGGGATACTCGCTCGTGTTCGGCCACGGCTTCGAGTTCCAGGACGCCGCATCGCGCGTCGGCCCCGAGTACCCGCACACGATCTACATCACCACCTCGGGCAACCGCGTCGGGCCGAACGTCGCGCCGATGGTCTTCGGCTTCGAGGAACCATCGTATCTCGCGGGGATCGTCGCCGGCACGCTCACGCGCACGCACGTGGTCGGCACCATCGGCGGCACCGAGCTCCCGCCCGTGAAGAGCAGCTTTCTCGCGTTCGAGGCCGGCGTGCACGCCGTGGATCCCAAGGTGAAGGTCCTTCGCTCCTACATCGGCAACTGGGATGACGCGAGCGCCGGGAAAGAGCAGGCGCTCGCCCAGATCCAGCGTGGCGCCGACTTCATCTTTCAGAACGCCGATGCCGCCGGGCTCGGCATCTTCCAGGCGGCGAAGGAGTCGAAGGGCGTCTACGTGTTCGGTTCCAACTCCAATCAGAACGACGTCGCGCCCACCGTCACGATCGGCAGCGTCGTCATCGATCTCCCGCACGCGTTCCTCACCGTGGCGCGCCAGGTCCACGACCAGCGATTCACGCCCCACGTGATCTACCTCGGCACCGGCACCGACGTGGTCAAGCTCGTGATCAATCCGGCACTCGACGCGATGATCACCCAGTCGCTGCGCGCCCGTCTCGAATCCACGCGCAAGGCCATCGAATCCGGGGCGCTGCAACCACCTCGCATCGAGTTCCTGGACACCACGGCCGCCAAGCGCTGACCATGCCGAAGCTCACCACCATCGCCGAGCACCTCGACGACCTGCTGCGTACGGCTGACATCCCCGACTACCCGAACGCGATCAACGGGGTGCAGATGGAGCACGACCAGGAGATCACGAGGGTGGCGGCCGCCGTCGACGCACGCGAGCGCACCATTCAGGGGGCCATCGAGAGCGGCGCCAACCTGCTCATCGTCCACCACGGACTCTTCTGGGGAGGGCTCCAGCCGCTCCGCCGCGCCATGTTGCGCCGCGTTCGCGCGCTGCTCGACGCGCCGCTCGCCGTCTACTCCGCCCACCTTCCGCTCGACGCGCACCCGACGCTCGGCAACAACGTGCTCCTCGCTCGTGAGCTGGGACTGGAGCCGACCGCTGGCTTCGCGCGCCATCAGGCCATCCACATCGGCGTCGCCGGCGAGGCGAACGTCCCCACCGCGGAGCTGATCCGCCGCGCGGATGAATTCGCGCATCGGTACGGCGGCGCGGTCCGGCACTCGCCGGCCGAGCCGGGGCGGATCACGCGTCACTGGGCCATCTGCACTGGCGCCGGCGCCTCGCGCGACACACTCGACGAGGCCGCGGCAGCTGGGATCGACACACTCATCGTTGGCGAGGGTGCGCACTGGACGGCGATCGACGCCGACGAGCTGGGGATCACGCTGATCTACGCGGGGCATTACGCCACGGAGACCCCGGGGGTGCGTGCGCTCGCCGAGCACGTCTCCCGCACGTGGGACATCCCCTGGACCTTCATCGACGTCCCGACCGGCCTTTGAGCGAGGTCGCCGCGCTCGAGCTCGAGCACGTCGTCCGCTGGTTCGGCGCCGTCGAGGCGCTGGCCGACGCGTCGATTCGCGTCCGCCCCGCCACGGTGCACGCGCTGCTCGGCGAGAACGGGGCGGGGAAGACGACGCTCATGCGTGTCGCCTTCGGCATGATCCACCCGGACGCGGGCGCCATCCGCGTGGCGGGGAAGCCCGTGGAGCTGCGCTCCCCCGGCGATGCGCTCCACCACGGGATCGGGATGGTGCACCAGCACTTCACCTCCGTCCCGGCGATGACCGTCGCCGAGAACATCGCGCTCGGGGAGCACGGCCGTTACCGGGCCGCCGACGCGCGCGCCCGGGTGACGGAGCTGGCGAAACGCGTGGGCCTTCCCATCGATCCCGATGCGCGCGCGGGCGATCTCTCCGTCGGGGCCCAGCAGCGTCTGGAGATCCTGAAGGCACTCTCGCGCGGTGCGCGCGTGTTGATTCTCGATGAGCCCACCGCGGTGCTGGCCCCGGCCGAAGCCGCCGACCTGCTGGCCACGCTCCGCCGCTTCGCCGACGCCGGCGGCACGGTGGTGCTCATCACGCACAAGCTCCCCGAAGCGCTCGGGATCGCGGACGACATCACCGTCCTCCGTCGCGGCCGAACGGTGCTCCAGGGTGCGGCCGCCGAGCTGTCCGAGGGCGCGCTCGCGCGCGCGATGCTCGGCGGCACCGAGGCGGTGGAAGTGACGAGGACACCGGGGCGAGCGGGGGCCCCCGCCATCGTGGCCGAGAGATTGACCCTGCTCGATGCGCGCGGTGCCGTCCGCGTGCGAGAGGCGACCCTCGTGGCGCGAGGAGGCGAGGTGCTCGGCATCGCGGGGGTCGAGGGTGCAGGTCAGCGCGAGCTGCTCCGGGCAATGGCCGGACGCCTCGCGCCGAGCGCGGGAACGCTCAGCCTTCCGGAACGGATCGGCTTCGTCCCGGAGGATCGCCACCGCGACGCACTCGTCCTCGACTTCTCCATCATGGAGAACCTCGCCCTGCGCGGCGCCGGCGCGCGACGTGGGCGCATCCGCTGGTCGTCGGTCGAGCGGCACGCCGACGAAGTCGTGCGCCGCTTCGACATCCGCGCGCCCGGCCCGCGCGCCCCGGTGCGCACCCTCTCCGGCGGCAACAAGCAGAAGCTCGTGCTGGCGCGGGAGCTCGACGACGCGCCGGAGGCGCTCGTGGTCGAGAGCCCCACGCGCGGGCTCGACATCGCCGCCACCGCTGCCGTTCACCGCTATCTGCTCGACGCGCGCGACCGCGGCGCGGCCGTCGTGGTCTACTCCGCCGACCTCGACGAGGTGCTGGCGCTCGCCGATCGGTTGATCGTCATGTTCGACGGTCGCGCCCGCGAGATCGCGCCGGAGCGCACCGCCGCCGGGCGCGCCATGGTGGGACTCGAGTGAGCGCCCCTCCCGTCCGTCGCGTGCCGCCCGCGCCTCAGCCTCCTCCCGAGGCGCGCCGCCAGGCGCGCGCGCAACTCTCCGTGCTCGCGCTCTGCCTCGTGCTCGGGATGGCGCCCTGGTTCAGTGCCACCGTGGCCGCGCCCGCGATGACCGCCGAATGGCATCTCGCGCCCGGGGTGGCGCCCTGGCTCACGATGGCGGTGCAGCTCGGGTTCGTCGCCGGAACGCTCGTGAGCTCCCTCTTCATGCTCCCCGACCGCTGGCGTGCCGAACGGCTCGCCGGTTGGAGCGCCGCGCTGGCCGCGGCGGCCACCGCCGCGATCATCACCGCCGGACGGTCGCCCGCGGCGGCGATCGCGTTGCGCGCCATCACCGGAGCCGCGCTGGCCGGCGTCTATCCGACGGGAATGAAGCTCGTGGCCGGCTGGTGGAAGGATCGCCGCGGCATGGCGATCGGCGTTCTCGTGGGAGCGCTGACGCTCGGCTCCGCTTCCCCACACCTGGTGCACGCCATCGCGCCCCAGACGGCATGGCGCCCCGTGGTGCTCATCGCGGCCGTGTCGGCGCTCCTCTCGGCGCTGCTCTTTCTGGCGACGGTGCGCCCCGGGCCGTACCAGGCGCCGTCGGCGCCGGTGAGCATCGCAGCGCTCGGGCGCGTGGTGCGCGACCGCGGGGTGGTGCTGGCGACGGCCGGCTATCTCGGGCACATGTGGGAGCTGTACGCCATGTGGAGCTGGATCGCGCTCTTCTGGGGCACCGTCGTCGCCCGCCACGCGCTCCCCGCCGGCATCGCCGCCACCATGGCCTTCGCCACCGTGGGCGCCGGAGCGCTGGGGTGCGTCGCGGCCGGCATTCTCGCCGACCGTTACGGGCGCACCACCATCACCATCGTCGCCATGGCGACGAGCGCCGCCTGCGCGCTCGGCATCGGGAGCCTGGCCGCCGGACCGCCGATCGCGCTCGCGATCGTCTCCCTGCTCTGGGGTATCACCATCGTCGCCGACTCCGCGCAGTTCTCCACGTGCATCACCGAGCTCGCGCCGCGCGAGTACGTGGGCACCGCGCTCGCCCTGCAGACGTGCCTGGGCTTCCTGCTCACCGTGGCGAGCATCCGCGGTGTCCCGGTGTGGGTGGAACGGTGGGGGTGGCGGTGGGCGTTCGCTCCACTGGCGATCGGCCCCGTGCTCGGGATCGTCGCCATGTGGCGGCTGCGTCGCAGCCCGCTCGCCGCACGGCTTGCCGGCGGCGCCGGATGACGGCCGGTGCGCGCGTTGCCCGCGCCGTCGCGGAATGCATTATTCTCGGAGCATGAGCGTGTTCCTCTCCCGACACCCTGGCGGCACTCAGCCGCCGCACGCTTCGCCAGACCTGCGCCAGCGCACGCTGCGCCGGCGGCGAGTGCTCTACGCCCTCGCCGCGGTGAGCATCGGATGGAAGGTGCTGCTGCTCGGCGTGGGCGGCACGCTCCCCTGGCTGCTCATAGACGACGGGCTGCGCGCGCTCCCCCTGGACCTCCAGCCCTACGGCGCGCAGGCGCTGGTCACCGCGCGCGCGGTGTGGAACGGGCCGATCGAGCGCCATGGCGTACGCCGCGTGCGCCTGGTGAGCGTGGAGCGGCTCTCAGACGCGAGCGCCGCGCGGTGCGGCGGGCTCTCGGCCCGCGTGCGCGCGTACACGTTCTTCGCCATTCCGTACTCGGAGGTCCGCACGGTCTGCGACCGCGGCACCGTGGAATATCGCGGGATCCGGCGTCGCGCGCGTGCCGACTGACCCACGGCGATCCTCCGCCGCCGGCGCGCTCGCCGCGGCGACCACCATCGCCACCACCGTCGTCGTCGCGCTCGCGGCGCTCTGGCTGACGCTGCACCTCGCCGGCCTCGATGCCGGCCGCGCGCTCGCCGCGCTCTGGCAGGGATCGTTAGGCAGCCGCTTCGCGCTGCTCTCGTCCACGCTCGTGCGATCGACGCCGCTCATCCTCACCGGTCTCGCCGTCGCGCTCGCGTTCCGCGCCGGCGTGTGGAACATCGGTGCCGACGGACAGTTGCTCGTCGGGGCCGTCGCCGCCACGGTGGTGGGGCTCGGCACCGGCCATGCAATCGGCGTCGCTGCGCTCCCGCTCGCGCTCCTCCTCGGCGCGGTCGCGGGCGCGGCGTGGGCCGGCATCGCGGCCGTGCTGCGCGCGCGCTTCGGGGTGCTCGAAGTCATCAGCACGATCATGCTGAACTTCATCGCCCTCTACCTCGTGGGCTGGCTCGTGCGCGGACCGCTCCAGGAGCCCACCCACGCGTACCCGCAGAGCGATCCGATTCCGATGGCGGCGCGCCTGCCGCGGCTCCTTCCCGGCACGCGTCTGCACTGGGGCTTCGTCGTCGCGCTGCTCGCGCCACCGGTCCTGTGGTGGGTGCTCCGGTCCACCGCCGCCGGCTTCCGGCTGCGCGCCGTGGGGCAGAACCCCGATGCCGCCCGCACCGCCGGGCTCGTGGACGTCGACCGGGTGGCCACGCACGCTCTCCTCGCGAGCGGCGCCCTGGCCGGCCTCGCCGGCGCCATCGAGGTCACCGGCGTCACCTTCGCGCTCTACGAGAACCTCTCCCCGGGCTACGGCTACACCGCCATCGCCGTCGCGCTGCTGGCCGGACTCGATCCCCTCGGCGTGCTCGGTGCCGGGCTGTTGTTCGGCGCGCTCGACGCGGGCGCGCTCGCCATGCAACGCGAGGCGGCCGTCCCCTCGGTGGTCGTATCCGTCGTCGAGGCGCTGCTCGTGCTCGCGGTGCTCGCCGTCGCGCGGTGGCGGGGCGGGGCATCCGCACTGCTCACCCGCCTGGCCGGCGCCGCCTCCGCGCCGACGGAGGAGGGAGCATGATACCCGCCACGGAAGCGTTCCTCGAGGCGACCGTCCGGACCGCGACCCCGCTCGCCCTCGCGGCGCTCGGCGAGGTGGTGGTGGAGCGCGCGGGGATCATCAACATCGGGCTCGAGGGGATCATGCTCGCGGGCGCCTTTGGCGGGCTCCTCGCCGCGGGTGGCGCCGGCCTGACAGGAGGGTTCGCCGGCGCCGCCCTGGCCGGTGTCGTCATCGCGGCGGTGTTCGGCGCCTTCGTGATCACGCTGCGCGCCGACCAGATCATCACCGGCACCGCCGTCAACCTGCTCGCCCTCGGCCTCACGGGAACGCTCTACCGCGCCCTGTACGGAGCCACCGGCGCCGCGCTCACGATCCCGACCACGGGCTCCACTCGGGTGCCCGGACTGTCGGCGATCCCGCTGCTCGGCCCGGTGCTCTTCGACCAGCCGCTCCCCACGTACCTCGTCTACCTCCTGGCACCGGCGCTCTGGTGGTGGATGCGAAACACCCAGGCGGGTCTCGCCCTCCGCGCGGCGGGGGAGCGCCCCGATGCCGCCGCCGTCGCCGGCATCTCCGTCGGGCGGCTGCGCTGGCTCGCGGTGCTGTTCGGCGGCGCCATCGGCGGCGTGAGCGGCGGCACCCTCGTCCTCTCGCAGGCGGGGACGTTCGCCGAGGGGATGTCGGCCGGCCGCGGATTCATCGCCATCGCCATCGTCGTCCTCGGCCGATGGAGCCCGCTCGGCGCGTTCCTCGCGGCACTGCTCTTCGGCGCGGCGAGCGCGCTGCAGTACGTCTTCCAGGCGATGGGCTGGGCCGCTCCCTACCAACTCTTCCTCGCGCTCCCGTACCTGCTCACCCTGCTCGCGCTCGCGGGGGTGGCGGGGCGTGCCCTGGCGCCGGCGGCACTGGGCAGGAGCTGACCGATGCTGGGAGCGGTGATGGCCGGCGCGACGATCGCGGCCGCGGGGCACGCCGTGCTGCTGGCACCGCGGCGGCTCCGCGTCGCGCGCATCGATGCCCCCATCCGGGGTCTGCCGTCCGCCTTCGACGGATACACCATCGCGGCGCTCGGCGACATCCACCACGGATCCGTCGTCGCGCCCACCCGGCACCTGCGCCGCGCCATTCGGCTCACCCAGCGCGAGCGGCCGGACCTCGTGGCGTTGCTCGGCGACTACGCGCTCTCGCATCGTGCGCTGCCGCGCACCTCGCGGCGTCTCTACGAGTACGGCCTGCGCGCGCTCTCCCCCGTGCTGCGGGAGCTCCACGCACCGGACGGCGTTGTGGCGGTCCTCGGGAATCACGACTACGACTACGACGCACCGGCGGTCGCCGAGTGGCTCCGCACGCTCGGCGCGCGCGTGCTCGTCAACCACTGCGTCCGCCTGACGCGGGGGGATGGGTCGCTGGTCGTGGCCGGTGTGGACGACGCCACGTACGGGCGCATCGATCCGCTCGCCGGGTGCGGCGGCGAGCCGGCCGAGACTCCGCGCATCGTGCTCTCCCACAACCCCGACGGCATTCGCGCGCTGGCGCCGGAGGCGCGCGTGGACCTGATGCTCAGCGGGCACACGCACGGCGGGCAGGTGGTCATCCCGTTCCTCGGCGCGCCGGCGCGGCACTGCGTCACGTGCGGGCCGCGCTGTGCCAGCGGCTGGGTGCCGAACGACAGAGCCGCGCTCTACGTCACCACCGGCGTCGGCGTGGTGCTCCCCTTCCGCGTGCGCTGCCCGCCGGAGGTCCTGATCGTGCGTCTGCGCGCCGCGCGCGGCTGAGCGACGCGCCCCTCAGCACCCCGTGTGCACGCTCGTCCAGCGCACGTGCCAGGTGCCCTGCGGCTCGCGCACCAGCAGCGCGTAGGCGCTCGTCTCCAATCCCTCGCGCAGCAGCACGAGCGCGATGCGCCCCGACGCCGGGAATCGCACGGCCGCGAGCACATCCGTCGTCTCCAGCGTCTCCTCGGAGCCGGCGGCACGCTCGTGGAACACCACGTGGTATCCCGCCTGCGCGCTCGTGGCGCGCTCGGCCACGAGCAGCGTGTGCTGCTCCAGCGGATTCGCTTCCTGGTTGAGCCGCCGCACGACATCCGCGACCACCGCGTCCACGCCGGAACCGACGGGAAAGCGGTAGGCGCTCTGCACGGAGAAGGGGATGCCGCGGAAGGTGCGCGAGGTGTCGTCAGGCAGCGCGGAGACGAGCCGTGTCACATCGGCCGCGAGCCGCGCCGAATCCGGGCGCGGCATCGACTCGATCGAGTCGAGCGGCACCGACTCCGCCCGCCCATGCAGGAACGCCACCGTCCACCCGGAGACCGCTCCGCTGTCGGCGGTGGGGCGGACGACCGCCTTCGGCCACTCGACGCACTCGTCGCCGCTCCACTGCGTGCTGCGCACATCCGCCACCCGGGCGGTGCCCACCAACCCGCCGCGCCCGAACAGGTCCACCCGCACCCCTCGCACTCCGCCGACATCGAACCGCACCGTATCCGGCAAGGTGCTGTCGGCGTATTCTGGAAAGACCACGAACGCCGCATCGGGGGATCCGCTCCGGACGAAGAGCACCGGTCCGGCCGCGGAGTCCCACGCCGGCGCCGGTGGCGGCGGTTGGACCGCCTGCACCGATTCCGGCATCGCCGGCCGCGAGGTGTCGGGGGGAGCGGCGGGACGGGAGCGCTCGCAGGCGAGCAGCGACGCCACGATCAACACGGCGGACGGTAAGAAACGCGGCATCGAGCGCATCCGTCAAATCTTCATCGCCCGGTGGCGTGCGTCAACTGACGGTCCCGGCGCGCACGCACGGACCACCCGACCATCGATCCTCCCACGCTGGAGCTCGAGACCGTGCTCTACCGGATCCTGCACTGGCTCACCGCACTCGCACTGCGCTGGTTCTATCGCGACGTCGAGATCGTGGGACTGGACCGCGTGCCCGCGCACGGCCCCGTGCTGCTGGCGGTCAATCACCCGAACGCCGTGGTGGATGCGATGACCGTCATCGATGCCGTGCCGCGACGGGTGACGCTCACCGCGAAGGCCACGCTGTTCGACAACCCGCTCGTCGGCGCCGCGCTCCGCGCGATCGGGGCGGTGCCATTGCGGCGGGCGAGCGACGAGGCCCGACGAGAGCCGCGCGCGGCACTCGATCCCGCGCGCAACCGCGCCTCGTTCGAGGCGCTCGTGGGCGCGCTCGGGCGGGGCGCGGCGGTGTTGTTCTTCCCTGAAGGAAAGAGCCACAGCGAGCCCGCGCTCGCGCCGCTGCGCACCGGGCTCGCACGCGTCGCCCTCGAGGCGCGGGATGCGCACGGGGTTCGGGGCATCACCATCGTCCCCATCGGGCTGGTGTTCGAGGAGAAGTGGCGCCCCCGCACGCGCATCGTCGTGCAGGCAGGCGAGCCGCTCCTGCTCGACGCGTGGGTCACCCCGCCTGGCGACGGTGCGGTGGAGACGCTCACGCGGGAGGTGGATGCACGTCTCCGCGCGATGACGCTCAACTTCGCGAGCGCGGAGGATGCCGCGCGCGTGATCGGAGCGGCGCGGCTCCTGGCCGGAGCGGCCGACGAGGCGCGCCCCGTCCGCGTACCGGCGCACTCGCTGGTGCTGGAGGTGGAGCTCGTGCGGCGGATCGAGCGTGCGCGGCGTCTGCTCCGGCCGGCCACCGAGGAGCGCGCCGCCGCGTTTCTCTCCCGCCTCGACGCGTTGCGCGAGGAGCTGGCGCGCCGCCGCATCGCGCCGACGGACGTGACCATCTCCCCGGGACTGCTCCCCGGTGGCTGGTTCCTGCTGCGCGAGGGCTCCGTCGCGATCGCCGCGGGCGCCGTCGCGCTCTGGGGGCGCGTGAACCACGCGATCCCGCTCGCCATCGCGCGCACGATCGCGCGCCGCACGAGCCGGGCGCCCGAAGATCCCGCGATGCACACGCTGCTGCTCGCCGTGGCGCTGCTCCTCGTCGCCTACGTCGTGCAGACCGCCGCGGCGTGGCGGTGGGTGGGACCATGGTGGGCGTTGCTCTATCTCGCCACCCTGCCGATCGCCGGGCTGTGGGATCAGCGCCACCGCGACCGCATGCGGCGCGCGGTCGAGCGCGCCCGCGCCTATCTCGTCTTCCGCCGCCACCCGGCGCTGCAGCGCCAGCTCGTGGAGCGGCTCGCCGAGCTGCGCGACGAGGGACGCGCGCTCGAGGCGGAGCTCACCGCGGAGGGAGGAACTCCCCGACCAGATCCCAGTGCCACGCATCCCGCCTGACGCCGGTGCGTGGATCCTTCAATGGCTTGAACTGCAGTCGCTCCGCCGGGAGCCCGACGCGGCGCCCGTAGGCGAGCAGTCGCTCCCGGTCCGTGGACACGAGGTGCGCCATCGGGCGCCCCTTCCACACGTGGCGGTGCAGCCAGAGCCCACCATCCATGGCGTGGATCATCCCCTCGCGCCGCTTCGCGAACTCCCGATAGACCGTCGAATCGCTCCCCAAGACCCCTCGCGTCGAAGTCACGCTCAGTTGCAGACGATGCTCGCCTCCACCGTCGCCGGCGCCACGGGCGCCACCGACCCGAAGAACAGCGCGCACGAGTTCACCGACGCCCCCGGGCGCGTGGCCGTCGCTCCCCACCCGCCAGCGGTCGCCTCGGAGATCGTGATCGTCACGCCGGCCGTCGGGTTGAAGTTGAGCGCGCCGAGATCAGCCGTGTACGTGTCGTTCGAGTAGTAGTACGACTCCTCCGCCGTGGCCAGGTTCCGCAGGTCGGACTTGATCGCCGCGGCGTAGCTCTTCCCCTTCGTGTTCGCGAACTTCGGGATCGCGATGGATGCGAGGATCCCGATGATCACGACCACGACCAACAATTCGATCAGGGTGAAGCCGGCGGAGCGCGAGTGGCGCATGGAAGGGTCCTGAATTGGGTTGGGCATCGGTCACGACGACTGCCGCCTCAGTGCCAGGCAATCGCAGTGCCGCACGGGAGGCCAACGAGCAAGCCTATGATTTGACTAGTTTTAGGATGTTTCGAATCGACCCGTCGGTCGAACTGACCGCTCGATTCTGCGATGATCATCGCACTCTGCAACGGCGGTCGGCCGGATCGGCGGAGCGAGCAGCCGCCGGAAATCCATGATCATCGGGTGCACCCGATGATGTTCTTCATCGTGGCCGGGGGGACCTCCGGGGCGGTCCCGTAGAACATCGCGCACCGGGCATCGTCGGCACCGTGACTGGCCGTGGCCGACCATCCGGTGCTGTCGGCGCTGACCACCGTGACCTTCACGTCCGACGACGGCGTGAAGTCCAGCGCCCGCAGGTCCTCGGAGTAGCGGCTCCACTCGCTCCAGTAGGCCTCCTCGGAGAGCGCGAGGTTCTGGAGGTCGCTCGTCATGGTGGTGATGTAGAACTTCCGCCGGAAGTTGCGAAACCGGGGAATCGCGAGGCCGACGAGGACGCCGATCACGACGATGACGACGAAGAGCTCCACCAGGGAGAATCCGTCACGCCTTCGGAAGCGCATCGAGTAGCTCGGGAGCGGTGATGGTGTCGCGTGCGGCCGGCGGAGAGGCAGGGGCGGAAGCGGGGGTGGAGCAGGGGACGAGGGAGCGCCAGGGGGCGCCCGAGCCGCCGTGGGCGCCGCACATTAGACGATTCATTGAAACCGATGTCTCGTGGCCGGCCCGGACGGGCCCGGGCCCGGCCGGCCAGCGCCCCCACCCCGCCGCGCCGCTCAGCTCTTCGTCGCCAGCCAGTTCTCCCCCGCGCCCATGTCCACCACCAGCGGCACGGCGAGCTCCGCGGCCCCCTCCATCTCCTGCTTCACGAGCGATCGCACGGCGTCCATCTCGCGCGGCATCACCTCGAACACCAGCTCGTCGTGTACCTGCAGGATCATCCGCGACTCCAGCGACCGCTCATCGAGCGCGCGCGCGATCCGGATCATGGCGATCTTGATCAGGTCCGCCGCGGACCCCTGGATCGGCGAGTTGGTGGCCGTGCGCTCACCGAACTGGCGCACGTTGTAGTTGCGGTCGCGCAGCTCCGGAATGTACCGCCGCCGCCCGAAGATGGTCTGCACGTAGCCGTGCTCGCGCGCGAACTCGACCATCGAATCCAGGTACGACCGGATTCCGCCGAAGCGCTCGAAGTACTCGGCGATGAACCGGCGCGCTTCCGCGTGCTCGATGCGGAGCTGGCGCGACAGCGCGTGCGGCCCCTGCCCGTAGATGGTGGCGAAGTTGATCGTCTTCGCCCGCGCGCGCATCTCCGGGGTCACTGCCTCGAGCGGGACGCCGAAGATGATCGCTGCCGTCTGGCGGTGAATGTCGCCGCCGGCGCGGAACGCCTCCACGAACGCCGGGTCGCCGGAGAGGTGCGCCAGCAGCCGCAGCTCGATCTGCGAGTAGTCCGCCGCGAGGAGCAACCATCCCGGACGCGGCACGAAGCCACGCCGGATGTCCCGGCCGAGCTCGCGGCGGATCGGGATGTTCTGGAGATTCGGGTCGCTCGACGAGAGCCGTCCCGTCGTCGCCACCGTCTGGTTGAACGACGTGTGGATGCGCCCGGTCTCCGGGTGCACGAGCGCCGGCAGCGCGTCGAGGTACGTGCTCTCCAGCTTGGCGAGCTCGCGGTAGTCCATGAGGAGCTCCGGGAGCGCATGCCCCATGTCCGCGAGCTCCTGCAACACGCTCGCATCCGTGGACGGCCCGGTGGCGGTGCGCTTCAGCACCGGGAGCTGGAGCTTCTCGAACAGGATGTGCCGCAGCTGCGGGTTCGAGTTGATGTTGAACTCCAGCCCCGCTTCCTGGAAGATCTCCTGCTCCACGCGCTCCCGCTCGCGCTGGAACCGCTCCTTGAGCGACGCGAACCACGGCAGATCGATCGTCACGCCGATCCATTCCATGTCCACCAGGACATCCACCAGCGGCATCTCGATGTCGTGGAAGAGGCGCGTGAGCGCGTAGCTCTCGAGCTGCGGCTCGAACAGCGTCCGGAGCTGGAGCGTCATGTCCGCGTCCTCGCACGAGTAGTCACGCGCCGCATCGACCGGGCACGCGTCGAACGGGACCGCGTTCCGCCCCTTGCCGCACAGCTCCTCGAAGGACGTCATCTTGTGGTCGAGGAACTCCAGCGCGAGCACGTCGAGTCCGTGCGAGCGGCGCCCCGGATCGAGCACGTAGCTGGCGATCATCGTGTCGAAGTCGAGCCCGCGCAGCGTCACGCCCGCGCGCCGCAGCGTGAGGATGTCGTACTTCGCGTTCTGCCCCGTCTTGCGGACGGCCGGATCCTCGAGCAGGGCGCGCAGCGGCGCCATCTCCGGCGCATCGAGCGGCGGGAGGTTCCGCACGGGGGGCGTGCCGTTCGCCAGGATCCGGCCGGCGATCCCTCCCGCCTCGGCGCTCGCCGCGGTCTTCTTCTTCGCGCGCGCCGGCGTGTTCGGTACGGCCTCGTCCCCGCCGCGTACCAGGCCGCGATCCTCCGGCGCGTCGGTCGGTGCGCGGTCGCCGGAGGCATCGGCCAGGAGACTGCCCTGTGCCGGGCGGTGCTCACGGTGCCGCAGCGGCAGGTAGTACGCTTCGCCCGGCGCGACGGCGATGGAGATCGACACGAGCGTCGAGCGCAGCGGATCGACCGCCTGCGGGCTGTCCGGGTCGATCACCGTCTCCGTGTCGACGGCGATCCACGGTGCCTGACGCGCCCGCGCGACCATGGCCGTGAGTGCGTCGATGGTGTCCACCGTGGTGTAGCGCGTCGCGCGCGTCGCCGCGGGCGCGGCGGGCGCGTGCTCCTTCGCGAGCGAGTGGAACTCCAGCTCGACGAACAGCTCCTTGAGGCGCGCGTGATCCGGCTCGCGCACCGCGAGGCGCGGCAGCTCCAGCGTGATCGGCAGGTCCTCGCGAATCGTCACGAGCTGCTTCGAGAGCCTGGCCTCCGCCTCGTGGGCGAGCAGCGCCTCGCGCGGCCGCTTCTTCGAAATCTCGGCCGCGTTCGCGAGGATGTTCTCGAGACTGCCGTAGGTGGCCACCAGCTCGCACGCCGTCTTGTCGCCGATGCCGCGCACCCCGGGGACGTTGTCCGAGGAGTCGCCCACCAGCGCGAGATAGTCGGTGACGTGCTCCGGCGCGACGCCCAGTCGCTCCGATGCGTTCTCCATCCCGACCCACTGCTCCTCGACGCTCGCCGGACCGCCGCGGCCGGGGTTGAGCAGCCACACACCGGGGCGCACGAGCTGCTGGAAGTCCTTGTCCCCCGACACCACCACCACGTTCACGTTCGCGGCCGTCCCCTGGCGCGCGAGCGTCCCGATCACGTCATCCGCCTCGTAGCCCTCCACTGCGAGCACCGGCACGTTGTACGCGGAGAGGATCTCGCTGATGCGCTCCATGCCGCGATCGAAGTCGGCCTGCAGCTCCTCGCCGAGCTTCTCGCGCGTGGCCTTGTACGCGGGATACTGCTCGTGCCGGAACGAGAGCCCCGAGTCGTGCACCCAGCCGATGTACTCGGGCTTGTGCTTCTCGATCAGCCGTTGGAGGAAGTTGACGATCCCCCAGGCGGCGGAGGTGTTCTCGCCACGGCTGGTGGTCAGCGGGCGGGAGATGAGGGCGAAGAACGCGCGATAGATCAGCGCGTACCCGTCGATCAGGAAGAGGCGTGGAGATGGAGGCGGCTGCATCCGCGAAAGTTCGCGCCCGCCAGCGTCGAATACCAGGGTGCGCGGGAGCGAAAAAAAGCACGTTCCGCTCTGCCGAACGGAACGTGCCCGGGCATTCCAGGTCTCGATATGTGCCAACGCCTGCCTCGTCGCAGCGGGCAGGCGGCAGCTAGATCGAATGGCCTGTGGTACCGATGGTGGTCAGCTCAGTCGCTGGACGTTCGCGGCGTGCAACCCCTTCTCGCCGCTGCGAATCTCGAACTCCACCTCTTGCCCTTCGGAGAGCGTCTTGAAGCCGTCCATCGTGATCGCGGAAAAATGCACGAAGACGTCCTCACCACCCTCCTGCTCAATGAAGCCGTAGCCCTTGGCGTCATTGAACCACTTCACTTTCCCTCTGGCCATTCGAGCTGCCTCCTGCGGGGTGAAACGGATCCTGCACCACGTTGTGCTGGGCAAACCAACGGCGGTTTGCGAGCGCCTATATATGTTCAAATTGAGATTTTGTCAAGAGAACATCATGCGCCACAACAGGATACCCACAGCCATCCCCACGGCCACTCGAGCGTTGTCGTCGCCCGGCCCCGCCGCCCGTTCCGCGAGCGCCGCCGCGACGGCGCCTGTAAGGCTCGCCCCTAGCGAGAGATGCGAGACTCCCACCGCGCCGGCGAAGGCAGCGGTCAGGCAGGCGAGGCTCCCCGCCACCGTCTTGCCCCCTCCAACCCCTTCCATGCTCCCCCTCCCCCGCCAACGCCAGCTGCTCCAGCCGCGTCCCACCACCGCCGCCGCGGCATCGCCGACGGTCACCGCCCACGCCGCCGCGATCGCCACCTGACGCGAGAGCAGCAGCACCACCAGGAACAGCGTGGCGAACAGCCACGTCGCCCCCGACCAGCTCGCTCGCTCGTGCTCGCGCAGCAGGGGACCGACCGCCTTCATGAACAGCACGTGCCCCCGCATGCTCCGAAGCCGCACGAGCTCGACGATGAGCGCGACGGCGAGCAGCACGCCCAGCCCGAGCAGCAGCGTGCCACGCGGGATGCCACGAGCGTACGCGAGTGGAACGGCGACCAGGATGAGGTGCAGCGCCTTGCGCGCGATCTCGTCGCGGAGCGACAGTGCGACGGGTTCGGGGCGCACTCCGGTCAGTGCAGGCGCTCTTGCCGCGCGATCTGCTGGAACTGCGCCTCGCTCGCCGGCGTCAAGCGCCAGCGGCCGAATCCCGTCTGGTCGATGAAGACGAGCTGGGACTGGAACCGGCTGTACTCCCAGACCTGCGCGCGCCCGCGCGTGCTCACCCCCGCGCCCCCCTGATCCAGCAACTGGTCCGGCTCTCCCAGCGTGATGTAGACCTCGCCCCGGTCGGTGAGCCACCCCGGCCCGCCCTCCTCGGTGAACCGCTGGTTCGCCGACTGGATCCGCGCGAAATAGTCGCGCAGCCCCTCGTGCTCCGGCGTCGACGTCACGGGATCGGAGCTCTTCCAGAACGCGGCCCATGCTTCCGCCTGCCGTTCGGGCGAGGTGTCGCGCAGTGCCTGCAGCCGCTCCGGGGTGGCGTAGTAGCGAAGGTATCCGAGCAGCTCGTCGAACGACATCACCCCGAGCTGGTCGCCGAACGTCACGAGCATCGGCGTCGCCGACGAGTCGGCCGAGCCGACCACCGATGCGTCGATCTCGAGCCGCCCCACGCCGATGCGCGGCACGGGAAAGTTCAGCACCGCCGCCGCGATCGCGCCCGTATGCGCCAACTGCACCGTGTCGCGCAGCACCGGCTGGCGCTGTGCGTTCAGCACGCTCACCGCCACGCGCGCATCCGGCGCGAGCCCGTAGCCCTCGACGTACACGGGCGCGAGCGAGTCGCGCCCGAACACGACCGTCGCGCGGGAATTGGCGATCAGCGTGGGGAGGGAGTCGGTGCCGGCACGCGGCGTGGCCTGGTGCACGGGCACGAGCGAGGAGAGCGCGCCGCCGCCGAATCGCGGCACGGAGATGGGGATCTGCTGCACCGCGGCGTTGGTGCCCGCCTGGTCCCGCACCGTGATCGCGAGCGTGTACTGTCCCGGCGCCGCCTGCAGGAACTGCTGGAACACGATGCTCTCGTCCGTCCGCGTCGTCTCCTTGAACGAGCTCACGCGGACGCTCTCGCGCGCTTCGCTGTGCCGCGCCGTCGTGCCCCCCTGCTGCAGGTCGAGGAGCACCGCGTACTCCGCGCGCTGCACCGCGCCATCACTCGCGAACGTCAGCGAGCGGTTGGCCATCGACAGCGTCACCAGCACGCAGGTGCTGTCCGGCGTCGTCCCCGCCAGATAGCGGACCATGCCGATGAAGGGGAGGGGCGGCCCCTGCACGATGAGACCGGCCTCCCGGTACCCCGCCGTCGGATCGAGCCCGGGGATGGATGCCCCGCGCGCCCTCGGGGCCACTCCCGCATCGCCAGGGCTTCGCGATTGCGCTCGCGGCGCGCACGCTACGACCGACACGAGAACCGCGAGATGCGACGCCCGCACGCGTGCCGTACGGAAGCCGTCGAGGAGTGCCGACATGTAGGCTGGGGCTCCGAATGAGAGGGGGAGAATCACGCGTGATACCCGTCGCGTGACCGAAGTTGCCCGCGCTTGCTCCACCTCGCGGGGCTCGTTAGCTTCGCCGCGTGACCCGCGAAAACCTCACAGGAACGACGCTCGCCGGATACACGCTTCACGATATGGTCGGCGAGGGTGGAACGGCAGTGGTGTACCGCGCCGACCACCCTCAGCACGGCACCGTGGCCGTGAAAGTCCTCCGTGAGAAGCTGAGGAACGACCGCACCGCGGTCGCTCGATTCCTCCGCGAGGCATCGTACGGCACGCGGGTCCTGCACCCCAACGTGGTGCGAACGATCGAGATCGGGGAGATGCGCCCCGGCGTGCACTTCCTCTCCACCGAGTGGGCGTCCGGGGAGCTTCTGGAGAAGTACGCCAAGCGCAACGCGCCGCTCCCCCCAGGCGACGTCGCCGACATCATCCGCCAGATCGCCGCGGCCGTGAACGCCGCCCACGCGGCCGGCATCATCCATCGGGATCTGAAGCCCGAGAACGTGATGTACGATCCGGAGACCAAGCAGGTGAAGCTGCTCGACTTCGGCATCGCGGCGCAGACGGATCTGGCTCCCGAGGAGCGGCTGACCCGGGCGGGGTTCTTCGTCGGCACCCTCCTGTACGTGGCGCCCGAGGCCCTCTCCGGCCAACTGGTGACGGCCGCCGCCGATCAGTACAGTCTCGCCACGATCGCGTACTATCTCCTCAGCGGCTGTCATCCCTACGTCGGAAAGTCCCAGCGCGAGATGTTCACGCAACTGCTCTCGCAGCCGCCGATCCCGCTCGGCACGGCGCGGAAGGGACTCGTCATCGAGCCGGCCGTCGAAGCCGTCGTGATGAGGGGGCTCGCGCGGAATCCCGCCGAGCGCTACCCCGACGTGCTCACCTTCGCGAGCGAGCTGCAGGCCGCCATCGCCGCGCCGCCCGCGCGCCGCGACAACTTCCTCACCAAGATGAAGTCCTTCCTGCACCGCGACGAGCGGAGCTGATCGGCACGCCGGTCACCCGGCGCGGACGGACGGCTCGGCGTGGCGCGCCTCGTCGGTGATCCCCCGCGCGGAAGCCGTCACCTCCTCATCGACCGGCAGCCACACCGAGAACGTCGAGCCCTTCCCGAGCTCGCTGTCCACCGTCAGATCCCCGCCGAGCAGCCGCGCGAGGCGGCGGGAGATCGGCAGGCCGAGTCCCGTGCCGCGCTGCATGGAGTCGCTGCGCGGCCCCGCGTTCACCTGCTCGAACTCCTCGAAGATGCGCTGCCGGTCGGCCGGCGCGATCCCCATCCCGCTGTCGGCGACCTGGAGCACGATCCACTTGCGCGACGCCGGCGCTCCCACCCCTGTGCCCGCGACGCCGAGCGTCGCCACCGCCGGTCCGCCCACACCACCTGGCGTGCCCGGACTCGTCGGCGCCTCCTCCCTCGACGAGGCGAGCCGGGCCCGCACGGCGATCCCGCCGGAGGAGGTGAACTTGATCGCGTTCCCGAGCAGGTTCAGGAGGATCTGTCGCAGGTGCATCGGATCCGTGCTGATCCGGGGAAGCGACGAGCTCACGGCGACCGAGAGGTTGAGCCCCCGGTCGCTCACCAGCGACTCCACCTCGCTCGCCACGTTCAGCACGAACGGCCGCAGATCCACCGGCTCCACGTGCACCTCGAGCCGGCCGGCGGCCATCTTCGCCAGATCGAGAATCTGATCGACGAGTTGCCGCAGATGGTTCGCCGACGACGCGATGCGGTCCACCGGCGCGATCTGCCGCGGCGCCAGATCCCCGTAGACGCCATCGCGCAACAGCTCGACGAACCCCACGATCGCGTTCAGCGGCGTGCGCAGCTCGTGCGACACGTTCGCGAGGAACTCGCTCTTCGCCCGGTTGGCGCGCAGCAGCTCGGCCGAGAGGCGTTCCAATTCGCTCGAGCGCTCCGCGAGCCGCTGTCCCTGCCGGCGCTCGTGCAGCAGCATCACGATGAGCGCACCGAGCGTCGCCAGGCCGACGCCCCAGAGCAGGAAATGCGCGCGCTCGTCGCCGGTCGGCCGCTCCACCACCACGCGCCACATCGCGCCCCCCGGCGTGCTGAGCATCGACCAGTCGCGCCGCACCGGCAAGCGGGAGGGGGAGGAGTCGCCGGGGCGCACGGTGACCGTGTCCGCGCCAGCGAGCACGATCAGGCGCCCCCGCAGATGCGGTCTCCCCTGCGCCACGTTGGCCAGGATCGCGTCCGATGCGATCGTGCCGCCCACGAAGCCGCGAAACCGCCCGGCGACGAAGATCGGCTGCAACAGCACGAACCCGCGCTCACCCGTGAAGAGACGTCCGGGCGCCGAGATCTGCGGGCGACGCGTCAGGCGCGCGCGACGCGCGAGCACGCCCGTACCGAGCTCGGAGAGCGTGTCGACGTCCACCCCTTCCGGCAGCGCTCCCGCCTGCGCCCCCAGCAGGTGCTCCGCGATCACGTGCCCCGCCGTGTCGGTCACCCAGATGCGGCGATACGCGGAGGCATAGCCCCCGAGCGAGCCGACGAGCAGGTGGAACTGCTCGGGCGTCACGCGCCGCGTGGTGTCGAGATACAGCCCGCGCACGGACTGCAGCGCTTCGGCGTGCACGGCGAGGAAGCCCTCGATCAGCGCCGCCGATTCCACCGCTTCCACCTGGACCTCCGCACGACTCGATTCCGACAGCGTGCGGTCGACCGCGAACAAGCCAGCGAGCGCGAAGAGGAGCGCGAGCGAGAGAGCGATCGATGAAGGACGGAGACGAGCGGGCGAGAAAAACGGTCGCACGGTCCTCCCGACGAGAGACCACGAGGGTGCGCGATTGACGATGCGTCGGCCACCCGGTAAGCTACCCGCCATGACCGAGCACGATCGGCTGGTCCGGCTCCTCGCGACACGATCCGCGAAGCGTGGGCAGTTCACCCTGGCTTCGGGGCGGCAATCCTCACTCTACATCGACGCCCGGCTCACGACAATGAGCCCCGATGGCCTGGCGCTCATCGGACCGCTCGGTATCGCGGCACTGCACGCCACGGGGTGGAACGTGGCCGCGGTGGGCGGGCTCACGCTCGGCGCCGATCCCATATCGTACGCCATCGCCTACGCGAGTGCGAGCACCGAGCGCCCCCTCCGGGCGTTCACGGTGCGGAAGGAAGCCAAGGCGCACGGGACGGGAAAGCTCATCGAGGGCCCGTTCCGTGAAGGAGACCGGGTGGCGATCATCGAGGATGTGATCACCACCGGCGGCTCGGCGCTCAAGGCCGTGGACGCCGTGCGTGCCGCCGGTGGGATCATCGCCGGTGTGCTCGCGCTGGTGGACCGCGAGGAGGGCGGGCGTGAGGCGATCGAAGCAGCGGGCCTCGAGGTCGTCTCCCTCGCGCGCGCGACGGACATCGTCGCGGTCATGCCGGCCGCGGCATGCTGACGCCGCGCGGCATCGCTCACCCGCCGCGCATCTCCGCCGCGCCCGCGCGTCGCTCCGTCGGCGCCCCGCCATCCTGCCACCGCGGCGCGGAGGACAGCGGGTTGAAGGAGCGGAGCGTGTCGAGGTAGGGAAGGACCAGCTCCTCCCGGAAGCGCTGCAGCATCCCCTCGCCGTCGTAGCGCTGCCGGAATTCCAGCGCCGTCATCCCCAGCAGCGTCCGCACGTGTCGGCCAAAGCTCTGCGGCGACGAGTACTCGAGATGGTTCGCCACGTTGGCGACCGACAGCCCGGGGTTCTCGAAGATCCTCGCGGCCTGGACCAGTCGGGCGATGGCGAGGTAGCGCTTCGGCGCCGGCAGTCGCGCGCGAAAGAACCGGCTCATGAGCGTGCTCGGCACCACCTGGAGCCGGGCCGAGAGCGCGCGGACCGTGGTGACGCGCGGCGTCAATCGGAAGAGCGCCTCGAAGAAGCGCCAGCAGTCCTCCGGCGCGCCAGCCAGGTCGATCGACAGTTGCGCCAGCGCCAGCCGCTCGATGTCCCCTGCGCGATCGGCGATCAGCACCTCGCGGAGCTCGCGCCATCCCGCCGGCTGCCGGACATCGATCAACGAGCGCACCCCGGACTGCCCCAACGACAACACCGCGCGCGGCGTCTCGGGCTCGAGCCGCGTGAGGAGCGCCACGGCGGGAACGCGCGGGAACTCCCGGACGAGCCGAGCCACGCGAGAGACATCGCCATCCGCACAGCGCGCGACCGACACCACCACCGCGCTCACCCGCTGTTCACGGAGGTCGCGGAGCACATCATCCAGGGAATCGCGATGGAGCGCTCGGTAGAGGCCTTCCCCAGCGGCATCCACTCTGGGACGTTCCGCCGGCAGGAGAACGGTCGCGATCGGAGTCAGCGAGGGGCGAAGTGCGGGTGCGGGGCACATGATTTCCTCGCGCGCAGGTGTGAGCGGGCCGGGGTCGAGCGGCAGGGTAGGGCCCCCCGTCAGCGCCGCGTCACCATGGCGTGGCGGAAACGATGATGGTGGGACCGCTCGGCGTCAGCGATCGAGGGTGCGGCAGCGCGTCAGGCGTGCGCCGGCGATGCGCCGTGACGCCGCGGTCCGCTCGAACCGCGGTCCATCACGGGTCGGCGGATCCGGCCGGTTCCGGCAATGGTGCACCGAAAGTATCCATGTGATACCAAATACCACGCGCTCTCGTGCGCCCACAGCGTGGCACGTTCCTGATTTAATGACGATCTGCAACCATTACAATGAAGCAGAGCATGGAATCGGCTAATGATATATATTAGTATATAATTACTATATCTGGCGATCGACGGCGCTCGAGAGGAAGATGAAATCGGGTATTTGGTAACTATTCAATACCAAATAACCAGTCGCTCACCCCCTCCCCGCGCATGGCCCGACCCGCTCGATGCGGTTATATTTCGGGGTGGATCGGCTGGCCGGACGGTCGCGGCGGAGCTCGCTTCGCCGAGGAAAGTCCG
>CAMLEQ010000003.1 GCA_946479015.1 uncultured Gemmatimonadota bacterium
CAAGTTACCGGCGACGCGGCGCGCCGCGGGGGCGCGCCCGCCACCCTCCCCCCCGATCGCACGTGCCTTACCGAATCCTCGTCACCGACGACATCGACGGCGACGGCGTCGCCATTCTCACGGGCGAGCCGCAGTTCCAGGTGGATGAGCTTCCGACGCTTCCGCGCGAGGAGCTGCTCGCGCGCATCGCGAGCTACGACGCCATCGTCGGGCGGAGCGCCACGCGCATCTCCGCCGACCTCCTGCGCCACGCCGCGCGGCTGCGCGTGGTGGGGCGCGCCGGCGTGGGCGTGGACAACATCGCGCTCGATGTCGCCACCGAGCTCGGCATCGCGGTCATCAACGCGCCGGCCGGGAACACCGTGGCGGTGGCCGAGCTGTTCTTCGGCTCGCTCATCGCGCTGCTCCGCCAGCTCCCGCGCGCCGCGACCTCGATGGCCGCCGGGCGGTGGGATCGCGCGGCACTGATGGGGACGGAGCTGAAGGGGAAGACGCTCGGCATCGTCGGGGTCGGGCGCATCGGCGGCGAGGTGGCGGCGCGGGCGCACGCGTTCGGCATGGAGGTGCTCGGCTACGACCCGTACGTGTCGGACGAGCGGTTCCGCGCGCTCCGCGTGGGGCGCGCCGCCACGCTGGACGACGTGCTCGCGGCCGCCGACGTCCTCACGGTGCACACGCCGCTCACCGATGAGACGCGCGGGATGATCGGGCGGCGCGAGCTGGCGCGGCTGCGCCCCGGCGCGGTGGTGGCCAACCTCGCGCGCGGCGGGATCGTGGACGAGGGGGCGCTCGTGGACGCGCTGGCGTCGGGTCACCTGCGCGGCGCCACGGTGGATGCGTACGCGGCGGAGCCGCTCGCCGCCGACCACCCGCTGCGCTCCGCGCCCAACGTGCTCCTCACCCCGCACATCGGCGCCTCCACGGCGGAGGCGCAGCGCAACGTGGCGGTGGACGTCTGCGTCGCGGTGCGCGACGCGCTGCTCGAGGGGGAGCTGTCGCGCTCCGTGAACATCGACGCGGCCGGCGATGGGCGGTGGGCGGAGCTGCGCCCGGCGATGCTGGTGGCGCGCCGCGCCGCGGCGGTGGCGCGGGCGCTGCTCGCCACGCAGGGAGTGCGCGCGGTGCGGCGCCTCTCGCTGCGCTGCGGGCCGGAGCTCGCCGGCGGGAGCGCCGTCCTGCTCGCCGCCGCTACCGTCGGGGTGCTCGAGGGGGTGCTGGAGACGGAGCGGCTCAACCTCATCAACGCGCGCGCTCTCGCGGAGGCGCGGGGGATCGAGCTGGCCGTGCGCGAGTCCGCGCAGCTCGAGCACGCCAGCGCGCTCGAGGTCACCGTCGGCGGCGGCGTGCAGGAGGTGGCGGTGGCCGGGATCGCGCTCCCCGAGCGCCCGCCCCGGCTCACCCGCATCGGCGGCTTCCACGTGGACGTGATGCCGCGGCAGACGCTCGTGGTGCTCACCAATCACGACGTGCCCGGCGTGATCGGCCGCGTGGGCACGCTGCTCGGCGACGCGGGGATCAACATCGCGGAGTATCACCAGGCGCGCATGGCGCAGGGGGGCGAGGCGCTCGCCGCGATCTCGGTGGACGGCATCGTGGGCGAGGAGGTGCGTGCCGCGCTGCTCCGCCTCCCCGAGGTGCACTCCGCCACGGTCGTGAACTTCCGCGACGCGTGACGGCGCCGCCACTCGCGATCTCCCGCGACGAGAGCGTGCGCGAGGCGTACGCCAGCGACGCGTCGGGGCTGCGTCTCCTGCCGGACGCCGTGGCGCGCCCCACGTGCGAGGGAGAGGTGGTGGAGCTCCTCCGGCGCGCCGCCACCGATCGCGTGCCGGTCACCGCGGCCGGAGGGCAGACGAGCACCACCGGCGCATCGATCACCGATGGCGGCATCCTCCTCTCGCTGCGCGCGCTGGCCGCCGTGGGCGAGGTGGACGAGAGCGCGCGGACGGTGCGCGCGCAGGCGGGCGCGCTGGTGGCCGACGTGAAGCGCGCGGCCGCCGCGCACGGGCTCCTGTTCGCGCCCGATCCCACCAGCGAGGAGGAGGCGACGATCGGCGGCGCGGTGGCGTGCAACGCCTCGGGCGCGCGCAGCCTTCGCTACGGCGCCACGCGCGCGCACGTGCGGGCGCTCCGGGTGGCCCTGGCGAGCGGCGAGGTGGTCGAGCTGCGCCGCCCGGGGCTGGAGAAGAACACGGTGGGCTACGCGCTGGCGCACGATCCGGTGGACTGGTTCATCGGGAGCGAGGGGACGCTCGGCGTGGTGCTGGAGACGGAGCTCTCGCTCCTCCCCCTCCCCGCGGCCGTGACCGGGCTCCTCATCCCCTTCGCCGGCGAGCCGGAGGCGCTCGCGTTCGTGGCCGCGGCGCGCGAGGCGCGCACGCTGGGCGCGCGCTGCCTGGAGTACTTCGACGACCACGCGCTGGCGATCGCGCGCGACGCTCGCGGCGGCGCCTGGGCGCCCGGAGCGCGAGCGCTCGTGTACGCCGAGTGTGCCGACGACGCGGGCGATGTGCCCCCGCCGCTCGACGAGTGGCTCGCGCTCGCCGAGCGCCACCATGCCATCGCCGACGACGTGGCGGTGCTGGAGAGCGAGAGCGAGCTGCGCGACGCGCGGCGAGCGCGGCACGCCGTCCCCGCGACCATGAACGAGCGCGGCGCCGCGCGGCACCACGCCGGCGGACGGAAGGTGTCCACCGACTGGGCGGTCCCGTACCGACAGCTCGGGGCGATGGTGGCGCGCGCCCGCGCGCTCGTTCGCGAGGCGGGGCTGGAGCAGCCGGTGATCTACGGGCACGCGGGGAACGGGCACCCGCACCAGAACTTCATCGCCCGCGATGCCGGGGAGCTGTCGCGCATCGAGCGCGTGGTGGAGGAGACGCTGCGGCACGTGCTCTCCCTCGGGGGGACGGTGGCGGCGGAGCACGGGATCGGGAAGCTCAAGCGGCGGTGGCTGCCCATGCAGATGAGCCCCATGCAGATCGGCGCCATGCGCGCCATCAAGCGGGAGCTCGATCCGCTCGGCATCCTGGCGCCGGGGAACGTGCTCGCGTGAGCGGCGCCGCGCATCCGAGGTGGGCGTCGGTGGTGCTGGACGTGGACTCCACGCTGACCAGCGTGGAGGGGATCGACTGGCTCGCCCGGCGGCGCGGCGCGGAGATGACCGACGCCGTGCGCGCGATGACAGACCGCGCGATGCGGGGCGAGATCCCGCTCGATTCCGTCTACGGCGAACGCCTCGCGCTCATCCGTCCCACCCGCGCCGATGTGGAGGCGCTGGCGCGCGCGTACGAGGCGCACGTCGCGCCCGGGGCACTGGAGACCATCGCGGCGCTCCGCGCCACGGGAGTGCGCGTGGTGCTGGTGAGCGGCGGGCTCCGCGAAGCGATCGCTCCCATGGCGCTCTCGCTCGGATTCACCGAAGATGCGCTGCATGCCGTGGACGTCCGGTTCGACGGGGATGGAGCGTACGCCGGCTTCGATACGACCTCGCCGCTCACCACCCAGGACGGGAAGCCGCGCGTGGTGCGCGCGCTCGCCCTGCCGCGCCCCGTGCTCGCCGTCGGCGACGGGAGCACCGACGCGGCGATGCGCCCGGCGGTGGAGGCCTTCGCCGCCTTCGTCGGCTTCGTGCGCCGCGAGCCGGTGGTGCGCGCCGCCGATCTCGTGATCGACTCGTTCCACATGCTGCGCGAGGTAGTGCTCTCATGATCCACCCCGCTCCGCCGTTCGGCACCTTCTTTCTCCCCGGTCCCACCGAGGTGCGCGCCGAGGTGCTCGCCGCGATGACGCGCCCGATGATCGCCCACCGCGGCGCGGCGTTCGAGGCGCTGTTCGCGCGCATCCAGGATCGGCTGCGCCCGGTGTTCCGCACCACGCGCCCCGTGGTCGTCTGCAGCGCGTCGGCCACCGCGCTCATGGAATGCGCGGTGCGCTGCGCGCCGCAGGGTCCGATCCTCTCGCTCGTGAACGGCGCTTTCTCCGAGCGCTTCGCGCGCATCGCCGAAGCGTGCGAGCGCGAGGTGGAGACGCTCGAGGTGCCGTGGGGCGCGGCGTTCGATCTCGACGACGTGGACCGACGCCTCGCCTCGCGGCGGTGGAGCGCCGTCACCGTGGCGCACTCGGAGACGTCGACCGGCGTGCTCACGGACGTGCGGGCGGTGGCCGCGCTCGCGCACCGTCACGGCGCGGTCGCGCTCGTGGACAGCGTGAGCGCGCTCGCCGGCGCCCCCCTCGAGTTCGACGCGTGGGAGATGGACTTCGTGTTCACCGGCTCGCAGAAGGCGCTCGCGCTCCCGCCGGGGCTCGCGTTCGGCGTCGCCACGCCGGCCTTCGTGGAGCGCGCGCGGCAGGTGCGCGGGCGCGGGCGCTACCTGGACATCGTGGAGCTGGAGGAGTTCGCGCTCCGCGATCAGACGCCGGCCACGCCGGCGCTCTCGCTCTTCTACGCGCTCGACGTGCAGCTCGAGGCGATCGCGCGCGAGGGGATCGAGGCGCGCTGGCGGCGGCACGCGGAGATGGCGCGCGCCACGTGGGCGTGGGCCGACCGGTGCCGCGACCGGCTCGGCATCGACGTGGCCGTGCTCGCCCCCGAGGGCGCGCGCGCGCCGACGGTGAGCGCGATCACGCTCCCCTCGGGCGTGCGCGGCGGCGACGTGGCGTCCGCGGTGGCGGAGCGCGGCTTCGTGATCGGCGGCGGATACGGGAAGCTCCGCGACGCCACGATTCGGATCGGACACATGGGGGATCATACGGTGGACGGAGTGGAGCGGTGCCTGGCGGTGGTGGAGGAGGTGCTCGCGGGGCGCGGCGTGCGGGACGCGGGGCGCGAGAGCGGAAAGGAGGTGGGGCGATGAGTCTCGGACGGATCGACGCGGTCCTGGTGGGGTTTGCTGCGCTCGCGGTGGCGGGGTGCGCGAGCGGAGGGCGCGGGACGGCACGTGGTGCGGCGCCATCGCATGACACGAGCGTGACGGCCAACAGGGAGGCGCGGGTGCCGACAGGGGACACGACGCGCGTGCGCGCGCGAGCGCTCGGCGTGGCACCGGGGATCTTCAGGACGGGCCCGTTGAACGCGATCACCGATGTCGCCGGCGTGCGGGTGGGGCAGACCACCATCATCGAGGGCGACTCGATCCGCACCGGGGTCACCGCCATCCTCCCGCACGGGGGTGACCTCTTTCACGACCGCGTTCCCGCCGCGATCCACGTGGGGAACGCGTTCGGGAAGCTCGTGGGCGCCACGCAGGTCGAGGAGCTCGGCGAGCTCGAGACGCCCATCCTCCTCACCTGCACGCTGTGCGTGTGGCGCGCCGCCGATGCGATGGTCGCCTGGCTGCTCGAGCGGCCCGGTATGGAGGATGTACGGTCGATCAACCCGGTGGTCGGCGAGACGAACGATGGGACGCTGAACGACATCCGCTCACGTCCGGTGTCCGCGGAAGCCGTGCGTGCCGCGCTCGAGGGCGCGAAGGGTGGCGCGGTGGCCGAGGGCACCGTCGGCGCGGGGACGGGCACGATCGCCTTCGGGTGGAAGGGCGGGATCGGCACCGCGTCGCGCGTGCTCCCGGCATCGCTCGGCGGCTACACGGTGGGCGTGCTCGTGCAGACGAACTTCGGCGGCGTGCTCCAGGTGATGGGGGTGCCGGTGGGCAAGGCGCTCGGCCGCTACGCGTTCCAGCACGAGGTGGAGGGGGACCACGGCGACGGCTCGATCATGATCGTCGTGGCCACCGACGCGCCGCTGTCCGACCGCAACCTGAAGCGCCTGGCCGCGCGAGCCATGATGGGCCTCGCGCGCACCGGGGCATCGGGCTCCAACGGCTCCGGCGACTACGTGATCGCGTTCGCCACCGCCGAATCGGTGCGCCGGCACGTCGTGTCCGTGTCCTCCCCCACCGCGCCGGCGCCGCGCCAGGTGGCCGATCTGCCCAACGACGACATGTCCGGTCTCTTCGAGGCGGTGATCGAGTCGACCGAGGAGGCGATCTACGATTCGCTCTTCATGGCCACCACCGTCACGTCGCGCGGCCGCACCATCGAGGCGATCCCTCTCGACAGCGTGCGCGGCTTGCTGCGCGAGTACCGGGCTGGAGCGCGATGAGGGGGCGCCGCTGACCGACGTGCCGTCGCTCCCCCGCCTCATCCGCTCGCTCGGGCGCACGCTGCGCGACACCGACGGCGCGAGCAGCCTGATGGAGCGGTTCGACGAGCTGACGAAGGTGCTGTCGTGCAAGGTGCACGACGAGCGCGTGGCCGCCGCGAACGGCGGCACGCGCGCCTTCCGCATCGCGCCCCCCGGCGCGGACGCCGAGATCGCGGCGGGGATCCGGCGCCGCTATGGGGAGCTCGTGGCCCGCGATCCCGCCCTGTTCCCCGAGCGCTTCGCCCGCTTCGCGCTCTCCGACGCGGCGCTCGCGCGCCTCGCCGCCGCGCTGGCGCCGGTGACGCTCGGCGATCGCGCCGATGACGTGCGCGGTCTCGCCTACGAGGAGCTGATCCGCGACACCTTCGAGAAGGGGGAGAACCAGCAGTTCTTCACGCCGCGCGCCATAGTCGAGTTCGCGGCGGAGCTGCTCGGCGCGCGCCTCGTTGGCACGGTGTGCGACCCGGCGTGCGGCACCGGCGGCTTTCTCCTCGGCGCGGCGCGGCACGCCACCGCGCAGGGGACGCGCGAGTCGCTGTGCCTGCTCGGCCTCGAGATCGACGAGCGGCTGGCGTGGGCGGCGCGCATGAACCTCGACATGCACGGCGTGGAGCGGTTCGAGGTGCGCCACCTTCCCGGTGCCGGCGCGCTCGGCGCGGACCTCGCGCCGCTGCTCGGCACGGTGGACGTGGTGGTCACCAACCCGCCGTTCGGGAGCGACCTCTCCCACCCCGATGCGCTGGCGGCGTTCGAGCTGGGGCGGGGGCGGCCGTCGCGGAGGCGCGGCGTGCTCTTTCTGGAGCGCTGCCTCGACCTCGTGCGCCCCGGGGGCACCGTCGCGATCGTGCTCGACGACGGCGTGCTCAACGCGCCGTCCACCGCGGATGCCCGCCGCCACCTGCTGCGCGTGGCGCGCCCGCTCGCCATCGTGAGCCTCCCCGACACCGCGTTCATGCCTTACGCGACGGTGAAGGCATCGCTCCTGCTCCTCGAGAAGCGCGGCGGCGCGAGCGATGGCGATGTGGAACGCGCGACGTTCTTCGCCGAGGCGGCGGTGGTGGGACGCAAGAGCAACGGCGACCCCCTGCTGCGGCTCGATCCGGAGACGCGCCGGCTCGTCCCGGATTCGGATCTCCCCGTGATCCTCGAGCGCTGGCGCGCTCCCGCGCCGGACCCCGCGGACGACGAGCATGCGCGCGTGTTCCGCACGATCGTCCCCGTGGATGACCGGGCCTTCGCTCGTCACGGGCATCGCCTCGACCTCGCGTACCATCACCCCGCGCGCGGCAGGGCGGCGGCGGCGCTGGCATCATCGCCGCACCCGTTGCTCGCCGTGCGCGAACTGTGCGACGAGCGGAACGAGAGCGCCGTCCCGGCCACCGCGATGCCGGACGAGGACGTGGCGTACATCGGCCTGGCGGCGATCGAGCCGCACACCGGCATGTGCACGCCCCAGCTCGTGAGCGCGGCCACGGTGCGCAGCGCGGCGAAGCGCTGCCAGCCGGGGGACATTCTCTTCGCGCGCCTGCGCCCGGAGCTGCGGAAGGCCGCGCTCGTGCCGGCGGGGATCGACGAGGGGTGGGCGTCGGCCGAGTGCCTCGTGCTCGCCCCGCGCGCGCCGGCGCGCGACGGGGCGGCGATGCTCCCCGAGCTGCTCGCGCTGCTCCTCCGCTCCGACCTGGCGTACGGCCAGATCGTGCACCTGGTGACCGGCATCGGGCGCCCGCGCATCAATCGCGCGGCGGTGATGGCGATCGAGCTGCCGGTGCCGCCGCTCGCCGAGCAGCGCGCACTCCTGGAGCGCCACGCGCGCGCGGAGGCGGAGGCGCGGGCGCTCCTCGCCGAGGGGGAACGCGCGCGAGCGGCGGCCGCGCGCACCGTGGAGCGCGCGGGGGCGGCGCTGCTGCGCGAGCTGCTCAGCCGTTAGGGGTGGCGGGCGGCGCGCCGCCGTCGGGGAGCGTGACGGCGACCGACACCGGAGGCACCAGCTGCACCGTGCGCGTGGGGAAGGCGAACGACGAGCCCGCCCGCTCCACCACCTCCATGAACTGCAGCAGCACCTCCTGCCGGATCCCCTGGAACTCCGCCCAGTCGGTGGTCTGGAACCACGCGGCCACCTCCACGTCGAGCGACGACGGGGAGAGCGCGCTGAAGCGCACCGTGAGCGAGTCGGGCCAGAGCTTGGGCTGCGCGCGCAGCACGCGCTCGAACCCCTCCAGCACCTCGCGCATCTGGGCGGAGGTGGTCTGGTACACCAGGTTCACCACCGTGTAGAGGCGCAGGCGATCGCGCACGGAGAACGACTCGATGCGCATGTCGGCGAGCTTGCCGTTCGGCATCGTGATGAGCGTGCGGTCAGCCGTACGGATGCGCGTGGAGCGGAGCCCGATCACCTCGACGGTGCCGATGAAGTCCTCGACCTTCACGGTGTCCCCTTCGCGGAAGGGGCGATCGACGCCAATGGAGATCGCGCCGAACAGGTTCTCCACCGTCTTCTGCGCGGCGAGCGCGAACGCCAGGCCGCCCAGGCCGAGCCCCGTGAGCAGGCCGGCCACCGGGTAGCCGAGGGAGGAGAGCACCGCCACGATGGCGATCGCCAGCACCGCGACCTTCGCGCCGCGGGAGAGCAGCGAGAGCAGCGAGCGCCCGGCTACCCCCGGCGCGGCCCAGCGGGACACGAGCAGCACCTGCGCGCCGACGTCCACCAGACGCCAGAGCCCCCAGAAGAACGCGACGAAGATGCCGGCCTGGATGAGCCGCCCCATCGTCATGCGCGCGGCGGCGGTGAGCGAGAGCCACTCCAGCAGCCCGGATGCCACGATGAGCGATGCGGCGAGAGTGAGCGGGGCGCCCAGCCGCGCCACGATCTCGTCGTCCCATGTCGCGCTGGTCCGGCGAACGACGTGCGCCAGCGCGGCGCGCGCGATGCGGCCGAGGAGCGCGCCCAGGATCACGGCGAGCGCCACGACGACAGGGAGCGCGGCCCACTGCCACCAGAGGATGCCGAACGGTCCGGTGCGGAGCATCACCGCGGGGAGGTGCTCGCGCACCCATTGGTCGTCGAGCGACGCGTACCAGTGCGGCACGCGCGACACCGTGCTGGCGCTGAAGCGCCAGGCGGGTCCCGACTCGTCCGTCACGCGCACCATGCGTACCGGCTCGTGCGCGCCGCCCGTGCCGGGGATGGTGGCGATCTGCTCCACGCGCGCCGGGAGGCCATCGTCGGTGTCGCCAGCGGCGGCGCCGGACAGCTCGTCGGGATCGATCCAGACGTTCTGGTCGAGCACCGCCGCGAGCTGCCGCGCGAGCTCCGCGGCGCGATCGGGTGGCGTGCCCGGAACCATGAGGTACGCCCCCGCGTGGGCGTAGTCGCCAGCATGCGCGAGCTGGAGGAACGTCGTCACCGCGGCGCGCGGCGAATCCGGGGATGTCGCCGGTGCCGACGACGTCGCGCGGGTGCTCCCCGCGGGCGCGCCGGGGAGTTGCCGCTGCGCGGCGAGCGTGCGCGCGGCGCCGAGGCTCGCGAGGAACGCGAGCGAGATCGAGAGCGCGAAGCGGCGGCCCCGCGGCGCCCGGCGCGCGGATGCGATGGAGAGAGGGAACATGGCTCGAGGTGGCGCGGTCGTCGGCGTCGCGCGCCGGCCATCGACCGACGCACGGCGCGCCAGCGGCGCGCGCGCCTTCACCGACGCGCGCGCCCCGGCTATAATATGTGGGCTCCCACTCTTCTTCACCAGCACGGTGCCCCACTCCACTACACCGCCCGAGCGCCATCGCGCGCCAGTCGTCCGCCGCCGCCCGCGTCGCGCCATCGCCACGAGTCGCCGCGATGCCGCCATCGTCGCCGCCGTGAGCGGCATCCGCCGTCTCGAGCGCGCGCTGCGCCTCGCCGCGCGCCAGGTCGAGAGCGTCACGCGCCTCAGCGCCGCCCAGCTCTTCGTGCTCGAGCAGCTCGCGGGCGCTCCCGCCGACTCGCTCAACGACCTCGCGCTCCGCACCCTCACCGACCGCTCCTCGGTGTCCGCGCTCGTCGATCGCCTCACCGACCTGGGGCTCGTCACGCGCCGCTCCGACCGCGCCGACCGGCGGCGGCAGCGCATCCGCATCACCGCGACCGGGCGGCGCGTGCTCGCCTCCGCGACGCGTTCTCCCACGGCCCTCCTCATCGACGGGCTGCGGCATCTCACCCGCGCGGAGCTGACGGGGCTCGTCACCGGGATCGCGCGGCTCGATCACGCCATGGCGCTCGCGGCCGCATCCGCGCGGCCGCTCGCCGACGGATCGGCGGAGGGTGGCGGGGAATGAAGCGGCTCCGTCGACTGCTCGCGTGGAGCGCCATGCTGCTCTGCGCGGGCACTCTCGCCGCGCCCGCCGGCGCGCAGCAGCTTGGCTGGAATGGCCAGGCCGATGGCGGTGCGAGCCTCTTCTTCGGCAACACCCGCCAGTGGGTGGTGACCGCGCACACGAAGCTCGCGCACCTGGACAGCACCCTCGAGATGCGCGCCGAGGGGCGCGTGGGCTACGCCCAGGCGAAGACCGACTCCGGTGTCACCGTGCTCTCCTCGCGCTCCTGGCTCGCCAGCTTCGGCCTCGACTACCACCCGCTCGACCGGTGGTCGCCGTTCATGTCGGGGAGCGTGGAGTCGAGCTTCGAGCAGCGCATCGCGCGGCGCTACAGCGCGGGACTCGGCGCCAAGTACACGGTCGCCCACGGCGATACCACGTCGCTCGACATCAGCCTCGCCGTGCTCGGCGAGCGCACCGAGGCCTCCGATCCCTCCATCGAGCTGGGCGTCCCCGCCTCGCGGGTGCGCTGGTCGTGGCGCGTGCGCGCCGAGCACCGGATGGGGGAGCGCGTGAAGCTCTCGCACACCACGCTCTACCAGCCGAGCGCGCAGGACCTCTCGCACTTCACGCTCAACACCTCCACCGTGCTGTCCATCGACCTCACGAAGGTGCTCGCCCTCACCTTCACCGCCGAGGACATCTACGACAGCGAAGCCCGCAGCCGCGGCGCGCGGACGAACAACGATGGGCATCTGTTGTTCGGGGCGAGGGTGAGGTACTGACACAGGGTTGGGGGCTTGGGGTTGGGGGCCGGGGGTCGGGGGTCGGGGGGGATGCGGGACGCGGGGCGCGGGATGCGGGAACGGCAAGAGCACCGATGCGGAAGTGGGGGGGGGGGGGGGGCGGGGGGGGGCGGCCGCGCCCGGGGGGGGGGTGGGAGGCCCCCCCCCCCCCCCCCCCCCCCCCCCCCCCCGCCCCCCGCGGCCGGGGGCCCGGGGTTCCCCCCCGGCCCCCAGCCCCTGGCCCCTAGCTAACCCTCCCCCCGCTTCGCCGTCGGCGGCAGCACGCCGTTGAGGCGCAGGTAGACCGCCGCCGCGCCGTAGTGATCGGCCCAGTCCGCGGCCAGGTCGAGCATCGCGCCCGCGCGCGAGATGGTGCGGCCGCCGAAGAACGGCACCGTCTCCGAGAGCTTCGAGTCGTCCACCGACGCCAGCGCCGTCCCGCAGTAGTCGAACGAGCGCTTGAGACGCGCCACGAGCTTGTCCTTCGAGTCGGTGGGCTGGAGCTTCGCTTCGTCCGGCTGCTTCGCGCCGGAGATCGTGGAGCACATGTACTCGTTCGAGCCCGCCACGTGCAGCACGAGCTGGCCGAAGCTCATCTGCGCCGGCGTCGGCTTGAAGCCGTACTTGTCCGCCGGCATCGCCTCGGCGGCGCCGACCAGGTTGCGCTGCGAGCGCTGGAGATCGGCGCGGAGGGCGTCCGCCAGCGGGTTCCCTCCCTGCTGCGCCCCGGCGGCGACGGGAAGCGCGAACAACGTTGCGACTGCGGTTGCCAGGATCGCGTTCATCGGTCCGTCCATGTGGTGAGCGTGAAACCCCGGAAATACTCTCCACGAGAGTGCATGGCGCCCCCACGCCTCGCAAGGGTGCCCGTCGGACTCGCGGCCTCACGCGCTCCCGGAGCGTCCCCCCCGGCTGGCCCGCCTCGCGGCCGCCGCGGTGGACCCGTCCTCCCCGCCACGGCGCGCCCCCCACAGCGGATATGGCAGCCCCGCCAGCCGGTTGATCACGATCGCCTGGAGCGCCAGCAGTCCCACCGCCACCATGAGCACGAGCAGCTGCGCCGGCGTCCGGAGGAGCCCGAGCGATACGATGAGCGTCGTCGCGCCGGCCGGAGGGTGCGGCGTGCGGAGCAGAACCATCAGCCCGCTCGTGAGCCCGAGCGACAGCGCCGCCGCCGCCACGCGCGGCGCCGTCACCCCCGTCGCCACCGTCGGCGCCGCGCCGAGCAGGCCGAAGGCGGCCAGGCTCACCCACCCGGCCACCGCCCCCACGAGATGGCCGAGCATCGCGTTGCGCGGACTCGCGGCCGGCGCGCGCGGCGTGTAGAAGAACAGGAACGCGGTGGGGCCGAGCGATGGGAAGACGAACGGCTGCCGGCTCAGGAGCGCCACCGTCGCCATCAGCCCGATCGAGATGAAGCCGTTGATCATGCTGAACGCGGCCAGGACGACGGTGGAGTCGTAGCGCTCGAGCAACGACGTGATCCGGAAACGGAGCAGCAGCCCGCGCAGCACGTGCGTGAGCTGGCCGCCGATCGGACCGGTGGGGGGAGGCGGAGCGGGAGGCGGCGTCGGTGGTCGGCCGGAAGGTGTCATCGCGCGCGCCGGTCAGCGCGGGTGGGCCGTGCGCCGCAGCACCCGGAGCATGATCAACCCGCCGGCGAAGATCAGCCCGGAGATCACCGTCGCGTACACCGTCCCCCGGCGGTCGCCGAGCAGGTAGAGGTTCAGCGCCAGAGTCAGCAGCCAGAGCTGCACCGCCATGAGCAGGACCCCGATGGCGAGGCCGAAGCTCACGAGCCCCGATTGGCCGGGCGCGGGGAGTGGCGCCTCGGTACGGGTGCCCGGGGTGCCCTCGCCGTGCACGGGCGGGGGCGGAGGAGCGGCGGCGCTCACGTCGGCGTCTCCCCCATCGCGTACAGCACGCCGTCGCGCTCCTCGAGGGCGATGCGCGGCAGCGGACGCGGGGGCGGTCCCGCGAGCACGTCTCCCGTCTCGGGGTGGAACACCCCCTCGTGGCAGGGACAGAGCAGCCGTCCGCGCCGCGCGTCCCAGTACACGGCGCACGACAGGTGCGTGCACTTCCCGCTGTACGCCACGAAGCGGCGCTCGGCGAGGCGCAGCAGGATCGCGTGGTCGTTCGCGCCGGGGTACGAGAAGTAGTGTGCCTCCCCCACCGGCACCGCCGATGCCGCGACGATCGCCCGCACCGTCCCGCGCCGCCGATCGCGCAGGAACGAGAGCGCGGCGAGCAGGCCGGTGCTGGCGAACAGCGCACCGGACGCCCACACCGACCACTGTAGGAGCTGGCGGCGCGACACCAGGTCGTCCGCGTCCCACCCGAAGGGAAAGTCGGCCCGCCACCGCTCCGCGCGCGTGCGCGGGCTCAGCGGCGCATCGCGCTCGCTCGTGCTCACAGGATCCACGCCTCCTCTGTCGCCGCCGTCGTCTCCGCTCCGATCCCCGCCGTCTCGCCGAGGAGCGCCGACACGTCGAGCCGCGCCGTACCGTCGGGGAGCACGTGGTAGACCTTCGTGCGGACGGTCTGCGTGCCGAAAGTGGTGACGTTCACCGCCTCGCCGCGCCGCTCCTCGGCGAACTCCTCGTACGTCCCGTACCAGATCGCCTGCGTGGGACACACCTGCGCGCACCACGGCTTCAGCCCCTGGCTCGTGCGGTCGTAGCACAGGTTGCACTTCTTCATCAGCCGCGCCTCGACGTCGAACTTGGGGACGCCGAACGGGCACGCGTACACGCAGTTGCGGCACCCGATGCACCGCGACGGGTCCGCCTGCTGCACGACGCCGTCGGGAGTGATCAGGATGGCGAGCGCCGGACACACCTGCGCGCACGGCGCCACGGGATCCTCGCAGTGCATGCAGACGGTGGGCTGCGTGGCCACGCTCCAGCCGCGATCCAGGAAGTCCACCATCACCATGCTCTCCCCCTTGTGCGAGTCGCACTCGCGGCACGCCGCCTCGCACGCGCGGCACCCGATGCACCGCGAGGGGTCGATGAACATCGTCTTGACCGTCACGACCCGCTCCTCCGCTCCTCCCAGTGGTGCTGGACGGTGGACCCGGTGTGTGGAATCTCCCCCGCCTCGTACGGGAACATCTCCGGCGCGTTCTCCACGGTGAAGTTCTCCGTCGCCCCAGCGGGGGCCGACGGCACCGGCGACTCCCGCTTCTCCACCGTCGCCGCGCAGCACTTGAACTCCGGGATCCGGACCTTCGGGTCCACCGCGGGATTGGTGAGCTGGTTCACCGCCGCGCTATGCCCGTAGTGGAAGGGGATGAACAGCGTGTCCGGGCGGATGGTCGGCGTCACGAGGGCGCGCAGCTCCATCGCGCCGCGCGGGGTGCGCACGCGCACGATCTCGTCGTTGGCGATGCCGAGCCGCTGCGCGACGCTCGGGTGGAGCTCCACCCAGGGCTCGGGCGCCTGCGAGTTGAGGAAGCCGAGCCGGCGCGTCTGCGTTCCGCTCAGGTACTGGTAGACCACGCGCCCGCTGGTGAGGCGGAAGGGGAAGTCGCCGCCCGGCTCCTCGGCCGGCGGCCGGTACGTGATCGCCGACATGTGGGCGCGCCCGTCGGGGTGGTGAAAGCGCTCGGTGAAGAGCCGCGGCGTCCCCTCGCTCTCGTCGGAGGGGCACGGCCAGAACACCCCCTGCTGTGCCTCGATCGTCTCGTACGTGATTCCGCTGTCGTCGGCGACGCCGCCGCGCGGCGCGACGCGCAGCTCGTCCCAGATCTCGCGTGCCGAGCGGTACGGGAAGAACTTCCCGCGCCCGAGGCGCCGCGCGAGGTCGCAGGCGATCTCCCAGTCGCGTCGCGCCTCCCCCGGCGGATCCACCGCCTGGTCGAGCTTCACCACGCGCCCCTCGAGATTCGTGGTCGTCCCCTCGTCCTCGCACCACACGGCGCACGGCAGCACCACGTCGGCCAGCTCGGCCGTCTCGGACATGAAGAAGTCCACCACCACCAGCGGATCGAGCCGCTCGAGCGCGCGCTGCACGATCGCGTTCTCCGGAAGGGAGACCATCAGGTTCGAGCACATGACCATGCAGCTCCGGATCTCCCCGTCCGCCATGAGGTGCACCATCTCCGTCGCCGCCGCGCCGGCGTGGGGGAGCTCGGACTCCGGGATCCCCCACACCTCCGCGATGTAGCGGCGCGCCTCGGGATCGTCGATCTCGCGGTAGCCGGGAAGCTGGTGCGCCTTCTGCCCCATCTCGCGCCCGCCCTGCCCGTTCCCCTGCCCCGTGAGCATCATCGTCCCTCCGCCCGGCTTCCCCACCTGTCCACGCGCGAGCGCGAGGTTGATGCACGCGAGGCAGTTGTCCACGCCGTGCGTCGAATGCTCGATCCCGCGCGCGTGCATCACGAGCGACGTCGGCGCGCGCCCGTAGATCTCCGCCGCCGCGCGGATGCGCGCGGCGGGCACGCCGCAGATCCGCTCGGCCATCTCGAACGTGTAGGGCTCGACGGTCTCGCGCACCGCGTCCCAGCCGGTGGTTCGCGCGGCGAGGTATGGCTCGTCCACGAGCCCCTCGTGCACCAGGTGGCGCAGCATGGCGTTGAGCATCGCGACGTCGGTCCCCGGGCGGAGCGGGAGCCAGAGGTCGGCGGTCCGCGCGGCCGGCGTCTCGCGCGGATCGGCGACGATGAGCCGCGCGCCGCGATCGCGCGCGCGCCAGATCCACTGCATCATCACCGGGAAGCACTCCGCCACGTTGCTCCCGACGACGAAGATCGCATCGGCGAGCGGCACGTCGGTCATCGGCAGCGGCGCGCGATCGAGGCCGAACGCCTTCTCGTAGGCGCCGGCCGCCGACGACATGCAGAGGCGGCCGTTGTAGTCCACGTGCCGCGTCCCCACTGCCACCCGCGCGAACTTGCCCATCAGGTAGCAGCGCTCGTTCGACATCGACGAGCCGCTGTAGATCGCGACCGCGTCCATGCCGTGCTCCGCCTGGATCTCGCGCCAGCGGCGGGCGACGTAGTCGAGTGCCTCGTCCCAGCTCGCGCGCACGAGCGCGCCGTTGCGCCGCACCAGCGGATGACGCAGGCGCTCCGGGTGCCCGGCCTGCTGGTACGCCACCACCCCCTTGGGGCAGAGCGAGCCGCGGTTGTGCGGGTATACGCGCGGCTCGACGCCGATCACCTGCCCGTCGCGCACCCGGAGGTACATGGCGCACTGCACGCCGCAGAAGGAGCAGTGCGTGGGGACGAGCCGCTCCGCCACGTGCGAGGCCTCCGTCCACCCCACGGGCGATGGCCCGACCGACTGGAAGTCGTAGTTGAAGGAGCGTCGGGGCTCGAAGAAATCCTTGTTGACCGTCATCAGCGAATCTCAGAGGAAGCGTCGGCGCAGGAGCGCGTAATACGATTCCGCGCGCAGCACCCGCTTGCAGGTGGGACAGTAGTCCTGGAGCAGACCGCCGTCGGGGCCGAGGTCGTATCGCTGGCCGAGGTCGCCGAGCACGCGCTCGAGGTCCACGATGAAGCGCGCCGATGGCACCTCGGCGCCGCACCGCTGGCACACGCCGGGCGTCGCCGCCGGTGCGTGCGTCCGCGAGCGGCCGTAGTAGTCCACATCCTGTGCCACCTGCTGGTAGAGCGTGACCCCGATGCTCGCCGGGCGCTCGACGATGTGAAAGAACTTCCCGAACGGGAGCGAGAGCAGCCAGAGCACCACCACCACCTGGTGCACGAGCGCGATGAACCAGTAGAAGGAGCCGCCCCACCAGTTCGACGAGGCGGTGAGCGCCAGCCCCGTCACCGCGATCGCGAACAGGAGGATCAGCGGCACCAGATCGAAGCCGAAGCGCTGCGTGGTGAGCAGCCCCGTGTCGCGGATGCGGCGCCACGTGGCCGCCACCACCCCCGCGATGAGCAGCACGGCCGCGAAGTCCAGGATGTGGAAGATCGCGAAGCCGATCCCCGCCCGGATCGGAAAGCGCATCACGGGGAAGCCGAAGAACCAGGCGCGATAGCCGTCCGGGGGGATCAGCGTGAACCGCACCCAGCCGAAGGTGAGCGGCACGGTGACCAGGAGAGCGAGCACGACGCCCCAGAAGATCGCCTGGTGCGTGAGCCAGCGGGCGGTGCTCCGCTTGCGGATGAACGTCTGCCCGATGAGATCCGTCCACAGCGCTCGCGGGACGAGCATCGTGTAGCGGCGGAAGTTGCGCCAGGAGAGGAACGCCTTCCATCCGGCCACGAAGTAGTGCCGCGTGGGTGGGCGCCCGATCCAGAGGGCATAACGATAGGTGAGCGCGGCGATGGCGAACACGGTGCCGACGGCATAGCCGATCAGCGCCGCGTCGAAGTCGCGCAGACCGCGCGACCCGACCACGACGAGCACGAGCGTGACCAGCGTGATGACGGCGGCCGCGACGGCGGCGCGCCCCTTGATCGTCACGTGCGGGTGCTCCCTCCCGGGGTCACCCCTCCGACCGCAGGAGCCGTTCCGTCGCGCGACTCACGAGGCCGTCTCGAGCTCGCGCGCGACCGTCGGCGTGGAGCGCGGGGGCGGCGGGAGCGGGGGGAGCCCCAACAGCTCGCGCGAGCGGTTCAGCGCGTCGTCGATGTTGCCGAACAGGTTCTCCTCGCCGATCTCGCGCAGCACGGGCGATCCGGTGAGCGCCACCAGCGGCTGCATGTGCACGTCGGAGAGGAGCACCACCGTGCCGTCGCGACGGCTCCGGTGCACGACGTCCTTGAGCGCGTGCATCCCGGTCGCGTCGAGCGCCAGCACGTGGCGCATCCGGATGATCAGCACTTTCGGATTGCCCGCCACGGTGCCGATGGTGTCCCTGAACGTCTCCGCCGCCCCGAAGAAGAACGGGCCGTTGATCTCGTACACATCCACCCCTGGCGGGATCGAGCGGCGGCGCAGGCCGTTCGGGTCGGTGTCGTACACCTCCCGCGGATCGTCCTGCGCCTCGAACTCGTGCCGGATCACGCTCACGTTCGTCACCTCCGCCATGCGGCGGATGAAGAGGAACGCCGCCAGCACCATCCCGACGGCGATCGCCACCGTGAGGTCCACCAGCACGGTGAGGCCGAACGTCGTGAGCAGCACCGCCACGTCGCTCTTGGGGGAGCGGAGCTCGGTCAGGAACGTCCGCCACTCGCTCATGTGGTACGACACCACCACGAGGATCGCCGCCAGCGTGGCGAGAGGGATGAGCGCCGCCCACTTTCCGAAGAAGAGGGTGATGAGCAGCAGCGTGACCGCGTGCGTGATCCCCGCGATCGGCGTGCGGCCGCCGTTCTTCACGTTCGTGGCCGTGCGCGCGATGGCGCCCGTGGCCGGGATCCCGCCGAACAGCGGCGAGGCGATGTTCGCCACCCCCTGCGCGACGAGCTCCATGTTCGACCGGTGCCGCCCGCCGAACATCCCGTCGGCCACCACCGCCGAGAGCAGCGACTCGATGGCCGCGAGCATCGCGATCGTGAACGCGGGGCCCACGAGTCCCGTCACCTGCGCGAGATCCAGATGCGGAAGGTGCGGGTGCGGGACCGCGGCGTTCAGCCCGCCGAAGCGGCTGCCGATCGTTTCCACCGGCAGGTGCATCGCCTGGGCCACCATGGTCGCTGCGATGAGCGCCACGAACGGGCCGGGGATGCGGTGGCTCACCTTCGGCCAGAGCAGGATGATCGCCAGCGTGAGCGCCGCGATCCCCGCCGCCGCCGGCGTGAGCGCGCCCAGGTGGCCGAGCAGCGCTCCCCACTTCGGGAGGAACGCGGCCGGCGCGCTCCCCATGCGCAGCCCGAGCAGGTCCTTCACCTGGCTCGAGAAGATGATCACCGCGATCCCGCTCGTGAATCCGGTGATGACGGGGTGCGGAATGAACTTGATCACGCTCCCCAGCTTCGCCACACCCATGATCACCAGCAGCACCCCCGCCATCAGCGTGGCCACGGTGAGCCCGTCGATGCCGTACTGCTGGACGATGCCGTACACGATCACCACGAACGCGCCCGTGGGTCCGCCGATCTGGACGCGCGAGCCGCCGAGTGCGCTGATCAGGAAGCCGGCGACGATCGCCGTCCACAGGCCGCGGTCGGGGGTCACGCCGCTGGCGATGGCGAACGCGATCGCCAGCGGGATGGCCACGATCCCCACGATCACGCCGGCGGTGAGGTCGTGAACGAGCTGCTGCCGGTCGTACGACCGGAGCGCGGTGAACAGCTTCGGAACGAGCACGGGATCCTGGCGGCAAGGGGGAGCGCGTCGCCAGGCAATCTGCTCGGGTCGCGACGCGCCGGCCGTCGGCGATTCCGAGGTCTCCGCCCGGACTATCGGCGACGTGGTCGTGCGGGAACCCCCTACCGAGCCACGTTCAGAACCGCTCCCCCTTCGCCTCGCGCGCCTTGCTCCCCACCGGCCGGATGCGCGACCACATGGTGTGGAAGAAGAGCGCGAGCGCGGCGATCTGGAGGAAGCCGCTCGCCACCACCACCCACCGCAGCCACGCAGCATCCACCCGCTGGCGGAGCAGCTCCCCCGCGACGCGGCTCGCGGTGCCCACGGTGAGCATCCAGTACGCCGCTTCGGCCAGCGCCGGGCTGTAGCGCTCGTCCGTCTTCTCCGGGCGCGGGAAGAGCCAGAGCGCGACGCCGAGAATCATCATCATCACGAAGCCGACGAAGATCGCGTGCGTGTGCGCGCTGATCTCGTAGCTGCCGGGGTAGCGCCGCGACAGCTCGCGCCGCGCGATCATCCACCCGCCGATCCCCAGCCCCACCGCGAGGAACACGATGGCCGTCTTGATGTAGCGCCTGACCAGCGAGTGCATGACCGATCACCGGGAAAGGAGAATGCCGCCGGCGGCCGCGAGCAGCCCGAGGAGCAGCACCACCACGTGAACCGCGTTGAACAGCCGGCCGCGCACCGCGCCCGTGCGGACGCGAGCGAGCACCGGCAGCGCGAACAGGAAGATGAGCACCAGCAGCCCCACCACCACCATCTTCCACGCGAAGACGCGGCGCTGGAAGGGCGACGCCTCGGCGCCGCCGCCGAGCAACCCGCGCAGCCGCGCGTTCACGAGTCCGCTCGCCACGATCACCACCAGCGACGCGCCCACCACCCGGCGCAGCCGCGCCTTGATCGCCACGAGCAGCGCGTACCGCTCGCGCCGCTCGAGCCCCGCGGCACGCATCGCCGGGCGCAGGATGAGCAGGTAGTACGCCACCGCCCCCATCCACACCACCACGCCGGCGAGATGCGCCAGCACCGCGGCGCGATGGATCCACTGGATCGTGGCGGGGCTCACCGGGTTCCGGCCGACTCCGTCACGCCCGCGGCTCGCGGATGCGGCTGCCGGGCACGAGCCCGCACTCCTCGTCCGTCAGGTAGCACCCCGGGTCCTCCGCCCACGGATCGCCGTGCACCTGGAGCGCGCGCACGCGGAAGCCGCCGCCGCACACATCCTTCCACTGGCACGCCCCGCAGCGGCCATGGAGCAGCGGCGCGCGGTCGCGGAGCCCGGCCAGCAGCGGATCGGAGCCGTCGCTCCAGATCTCGCTGAACTTCCGGTCGCGCACGTTGCCGAGCGTGTGGCGCATCCAGAACTGGTCCGGGTGCACGTTGCCCAGGAAGTCGATGTCCGCCACGCCCACGCCCGAGCTGTGCAGCCCGCCGCCGTTCCAGCGGAGCAGCGCGAGCACCTCCTCGGCGCGCGCGGGGTCCTCCTCGCGCAGCTTGAGGTACAGGTACGGCCCGTCGGCGTGGTTGTCCACGGTGAAGATCTCCTTCGGGATCCCGCGCGCCGCGAGCTCCTTCGTGCGCCGGAGGATCGTGTCCACCGCCGCGCGTGCGTCGGCGGGGGGGAGCTCGTCCGTCGAGCTTCCACGGCCGCTGTACACCAGGTGGTAGAAGCAGGCGCGATCGATCCCCTCCGCCTCGATGAAGTCGAAGATCCGGTCGAGGTCGCGCGCGTTCCGGCGCGTGAGCGTCATTCTGAGCCCCACGCGCTGCCCCACTGCCTTGCAGTGGCGGAAGCCGGCCATCGCCTTCTCGAAGGCGCCCTTGTGCCCGCGGAAGATGTCGTTGGTACGCCCTATCCCATCGAGCGAGATGCCCACATAGCTCACCTCGAGCGCACGGAGCCGCGCCGCGACCTCGGCGGTGATCAACGTGCCGTTCGTGGACAGCGTCACGCGGAGCCCGCGGGAGCGCGCGTGCGCGATGAGCGTGAAGATGTCGGGGCGCAGCAGCGGCTCACCGCCGGAGAGGAGGAGCACCGGGATCTCGAACGCGGCCAGATCATCGAGGAGCGCCATCCCCTCCACCGTGCTCAGCTCTCCCGCGTACTCGCGGTTCTCCGAGTCGGAGTAGCAGTGCACGCAGTGCAGGTTGCACCGGCGTCCCACGTTCCAGACCACCACCGGGCGGCGCTCGCCGGCGCTGCACGGCGGCGTCATGGTGACCACGTCCCGCTCCCGCACCCCTTCCGTGCGCTGCCGGCCGTAGCGCAGCCCGTCCGATGGCGTGTTGCGCCCCGCGTACAGCGTGGTGATGCCGATCATGCCTGGTGTCCTCCGTCATGGCGCCCCTCGCGCCGCCACGCCGTGGGGACGTAGGCGCAGAGCGGGTCGGCCTCGAGATAGTCGCCGGTCATCGCGAACGCGCGCGCCCGCGAGCCGCCGCAGATCCACCGGTACTCGCACGCGCCGCACTTCCCCTTCAATCGGTCGGCGTCGCGCAGCGCCCGGAACGTGTCGTGCCGCCGGTACACATCGCCCAGCTCGTGCGTCCGCACGTTGCCGGCGCTCACCGGAAGGAACCCGGACGGGAAGATCTCGCCGCGGTGGCTCACGAACACGAAGCCGTTGCCGTCGTTCACCCCCCGCGCGCGTCCCACGCCATCGGAGATCATCCCGGCCCCGACGCCGCCCGGGCCTGCCGCCTCCACCGCACCCGCGCGGCGCGCCTCACGCCGCCGCTGCAGAAGCACCCGCCGATAGTGCGGCGCCGCCGTGGTCTTGATGTCGAAGGGAGCGGTGGCGGCCAGCTCGGCCAGCCGCTCGAGCACCCCCTCCACCACATCCGCGCTCGGCAACTGCTCACGCCGCGCTCGTCCGGTGGGGACGACGAAGAACACCGACCAGAGCGCGATCCCGAGCTCCCCCACGAGCGTGATCAGCGACTCCAGGTCGCCGACGTTCAGGCTCGTGATGGTGGTGTTCACCTGGGTGGAGAGTCCCAGCTCGCGCGCCGCCCGCAGCATCCCCACCGTCCAGTCGAAGGAGCCGGCCACGCCGCGGAACGCGTCGTGCCCGCGGGCGGTGGCCCCATCCAGGCTCACCGCGAGCCGGGCCAGCCCCGCATCGCGCAGCGACGCGAGCACGCGCGGCGTCATGAGCGGCGTGCCGGACGGGGTGAGCGCCACCCGGAGCCCGGTCGACGCGGCATACTCCACGAGCGATACCGTATCGGGGCGCTTGAGGGGATCGCCCCCCGTGAGCACGAACAGGGGGCGCCCGAGGCGGCGCACCGCATCCACGAGCGCCCGCGCCTCCGCGGTGGTCAGCTCGAGCGGATCGCGCGCCGGCCTGGCGGACGCGCGACAGTGCAGGCACGCGAGGTCGCACGCCTGCGTCGTCTCCCAGATCACGAGAAAGGGCGCGCGGTCGAAGTCCACCGACGCGGGCACGGGGCGCTGATGCGCGAGGCGTGTGTCCATGAGAGCGTGAGAGTGAGCGCGGCGGGCGTCAGCCGCCGCGAGCGAGCCGCACCGCGGCCACCACCACCAGCACCCCGAGCAGTGCGTTCACCCGCGCGAGCAGCGCCGCGCGCCGGCGGAGCGCCACCGCGCCCGGGGAGCCGGGCTGGGCGCGCCCGGCACGCGGACCGAGCACGAAGTCGTGCACCGCGCTCACGGTGATCATCGCGGCCACCGCCGAGAGCTTCGCCGCGAGGGCGTGGCCCGTCGCCGTCTGCCAGAAGGTGGCGGAGCCGAGCACGCCATCCCAGCGCAGCCACCCGCGGTAGTGCAGGTTGATCACGCCGGTGACCACCAGCACGCCGATCGCCCACCACCCGGCGGATCGGAAGCGGAGGCCGAGCCGCTGGAACAGCTTCTGCCGCAGCGCCGGGGGGTCGATGTCGCGCAGCACGGGCGCCCCCACCACGCCGAGGAAGAACATCCCCCCGAGCCAGAGCATGGCGGCGAGCACGTGCACGGTGACGTTCAGGTAGTACAGCTCGGGCATCGGCCTAACGCGCCGCTCCCGGGCGCGGCGCGATCACCGCGAGCACGACGAGCCGCTCGTCCAGCGCCCGCATCCCGTGCCGCTCGTTCGGCTCGTAGGCCACCACCTCCCCCGCACGCACGGCGCGCTCCCCGTCCCCGCCGAGCACCACGCCGCTCCCCTCGGCGATGGTGAGGATCACGGTGGACGGGCTCGTGTGCGGCGCCACCTCCTGCCCGGGCTCGATCCGGAACACCACCAGCCGCGCGTCGGGCGCATCATGCACGAGCGCGCTGGCCGGGCGGTCCTCTCGTGAAGCCACCGCGCCGGCGCCCTCGATGCGTGGATCGTACGTCTTCATCGCCACGCTCCCGGCGCGATCATCCCGGAGTGCCACACGGGGTCCCACACGAGATGCGTCTCCACGCCGCAGATCCCGTCGACGAGCATTGCCGCGCCGCGGATCCCGTCGGTGATGATGCGCTCCATGGGGCACCCGGGCGTCGTCAGGGTGTGCGTGATCCAGGCGACGCCATCCCGGATCTCGGCGCCGTACACGAGCCCGAGGGTCACGATGTCCAGGCCGATCTCGGGATCGATCACCGTGGCGAGCGCTTGCCACAGCGCATCGAGCCGGGGATCGGTGTCGGTTTCGCTCATTGGCACGTCCACGTGTAAGTTTCCTGCGAGCGCCCGGTCGGGCGTGGCTGTACTGTCGCGATGCACCGTGCTCCGGCGCGTGACGGTTGTCACACGCCTGGGGGCGCGCGGCCGCGACGCCGGAACGACGACTCGATCGACACGGAGCGCGTGGTGGATACTTCTTCGGTGCTTCGGCAGCTCCCGCTCTTCGCCAGCTTCGGCGACGACGCGCTCGCGCGCCTCGCCTCGCGGAGCATCGCGCGCACGTACGGCCCGGGGCACGTGCTCTTCACCACCGGTGAGCCGTGCCGCGGCCTCTACGTGGTCGCCACGGGGCGGGTGCGCATCTATCGCACGAGTCCGGCGGGGCGCGAGCAGGTGCTGCACACCGAGGGACCGGGGCGTCCCGTGGCCGAGCTGCCCCTCTTCGACGGCGGCCCGTACCCGGCCTCGGCCGTCACCGAGGAGGAGTCGCGGCTGATCTTCGTGCCGCGCGATGAATTCCAGGCGCTGTACCGCGGCAACCCCGATGTCGCCGACGCGATCGTGCGCGAGCTCGGGAAGCGGCTGCGCCACCTGGTGCACGTCACGGAGACGCTGGCCTTCCGTGACGTGGCCGCGCGCCTCGCCCTCTTCCTCGCCGAGTTCGCCCAGCAGCACGGGCGCCCCGCGCGCGGCGGCGTCGAGATCGTCCTCGACCGCACGCGTGAGGAGCTGTCCTTCGAGCTCGGCACCGCGCGCGAGTCGGTGTCGCGCGCGCTGAAGCAGCTCCGCGAGAAGGGGCTCATCACCACCCTCGGGCGCAACCGCATCCTGATCCCCGACGTCGCGAAGCTGCGCACCCTCGCGCGCCCCGGCGAGCGCCCCCACTACGAGTAGCGCATCGCGCGCGTGGCGCGCGACTGAGACAACCGTCACATCCGCCGGTCATCGTCGGGGCGATGCTTTCGTGCAACCCGTCACGAGTGCACCCGATGACCTCCGCCGCATCCACCCACGCCTCCTCGCCGGCGCGCGAGCTGACCACCGACGTGGTCACCGACGCCCTGCGCCGCGTTTCCTACCCCGGGCTCACGCGCGACCTCGTGTCGTTCGGTATGGTGAAACGGGTGAGCGTGTGCGATGGGCGCGTGAAGGTCCAGCTCGCCATCGCCACGCGCGACGAGAGCATCGCGCCGGCACTCCAGCGAACGATCGACCAGGCGCTCAGCCCACTCGGCGCGACCGCCGTGGCGGTGGAGATCGTCCCCCCCGAGGCGCCGCCGCGCCCCGCGTCCAGGGGGACCCCCGATCCGTGGGCCGAGCAGGTGCGCCTCGCCAGCGTGCGCCACGTGATCGCGGTGGGCGCGGGCAAGGGGGGCGTGGGAAAGAGCACCATCGCGGCGAACCTCGCGCTCGCGCTCGCCCGCGAGGGGCTGCGCAGCGCGCTGCTCGACGCCGACATCTACGGGCCGAGCCTCCCGATCCTGCTCGGCATCGAGGACGGCGCGACGCGCGTCCGCATGTCGCCGGAGAAGCACATCATCCCGCTCGAGGCGCACGGACTCCCGATCATCAGCTTCGGCTTCTTCCTCGGCGAGGGCTCGCCGGCGATCTGGCGCGGCCCGATGGTGTCGAAGGCCGTGAAGCAGTTCGCGCGCGGAGTGGCGTGGCCCGAGCTGGACGTGCTCGTGGTGGACCTGCCCCCCGGCACCGGTGACATCCCGCTCAGCCTCGCCCAGGCGGTGGCGCTCTCCGGCGCGGTGGTTGTCACGCAGCCGCCGCGCGTCGCCGCGGCGGAGGCGCGCAAGGCGGCGGAGATGTTCCGGACGCTCGAGGTGCCCGTGCTGGGCGTGGTCGAGAACATGAGCGGTCCATTCGGCCGTGGCGCCGGACGCACCGTGGCAGCGGAGCTGTCGGTTCCCTTCCTCGGCGAGATCCCGTTCGACGAGGCGATCGTGGGCGAGGGGGACGAGGGCGTCCCCACCATGGTCGCCCGCCCCGAGAGCGCCGCGGGGATCGCGCTCGACCACGTGGCGCGCGAGATCGCCGGCGCACTCGGGTGGCGCCATGTGTCCAGGGAGGCGACCACGTGACCACCGCCGTGCCTCCCGGACCAGCCAGCGCCCCCGTCGCGGGGCGCGCCGCGCCAGGGGGACTCCCCGCGAGCCCCGCCGTGGGCGCGATCGGCCTCGCCGCCGAGCACTTCGCCGCCGCGATGCTCTACCTGCTGGCGGGCTCCGTGGCCCTCGTGTGGATCGCGCCGGAGCTCGCGGCGGGAGCGTACCCCTCGCCGCACGTCGCGGGGGTCACGCACCTGTTCACGCTCGGCTGGCTCACCACCACCATCTTCGGCGCGCTGCATCAGCTCCTCCCCGTGGCGCTCGGCGCCTCGCCGCGCTCCTCGCGCGTGGGACACGCCGCGTTCTGGACGTTCGCGCCCGGCGTCGGTGCGTTCGCCGCCGGCGTCGCCACGAGCTCCGTGATGCTGCACCACGTCGGGATCGCGCTCGTGGGCACCGGCGTGGTGCTCGCCGTCGGCAACATCGCCGCCACCCTCCCCCGCGCCCGCGCCCGCGACGTGACGTGGGCGGCGATCGCTCTGGCGATCGCGTTCCTCGCATCCACGCTGGTGCTGGGGATCATCCTCCTGCACAACCTGCACACCGGGTTCATCGCCGGGGCGCGCGTGCGCGTCCTCGCCACGCACCTGCACGTGGCGCTCGTGGGGTGGGCGCTCATCATGATCGTCGGCGTGTCGCACCGGCTGCTCCCCATGTTCCTCCTCTCGCACGGCGCCACCACGCGGTGGACGCCGCGGGCGATCGCGCTCCTGGCGGCGGGAGTCGTGGCGCTCGGCGTCGGGCTCGCCTCGCGCACCGCGGTGGTCGCGTGGATCGGCGTCGCGCTGCTCGAGGGGGGCGTCGGCTGCTTCCTCTGGCAGGCCCGCGCCTTCCATCGCGCGCGCGTGCGGCGGAAGCTCGACGTGGGGATGCGCTTTGCCGGGTGCGCGCTCGGCTTCCTCGCCGCGAGCGCGCTGCTCGGGCCGTTCGTGCTCGCCGTGGGGCTCGCGCACCCGCGTCTCGCCACCGCCTACGTGGCCATCGGGCTCCTCGGAGGGATCGTGCTCTACGTCACCGGATTCTTCTACAAGATCGTTCCGCTCCTCGCCTGGACCGCGCGATATCGCGGCCGGATGGGCAAGGGCCCGGTGCCCACCGTGGCCGAGATGTTCTCCGCGCGCATGGCGCACATCCAGCTCGCTCTGATGGCGCTGGGCGTGGCGCTGCTCGGGGGGGGCATTGCGGCCGGCTCGGCGCACGTCGTGCGCTGCGGCGCCGTGCTCTTCCTCGCCGGCGTGTCGTTCTTCACCGTTCAGATCTGGCGCATCGCGCGCGGGGGGCGGAATTGAGCGCGCGCGCGTACGCGGGGCCAGTCTCCCCGACCGATCGCGTGAGCGATGTGCTCGCGCGCGACGAGTCGCTGGTGGAGGTGTTCGTGCGCCACGCGCCGCACTTCGCCAAGCTGCGCAACCGCGCCATGCGGCGCGTGATGGCGCGCCTGGTGACGGTCGAGCAGGCGGCGCGCACCGCCGGTGTACCCGTGGCCGAGCTGCTCGCCGACCTCAACACCGCGCTCGGCGTCTTCCCGGAGCCCGCGCCACCCGAGGGTGACCGCCCCGCCGACGCTCGCGACGGCGCCGTGCCCGCGCCCGCGCCGGCCGTGGAGGATGCGCGCGCGCACCCCACGCACGCGCCGGTGGTCGAGGTGGACGTGCGCGAGGATCTCCGAGCGGGACGCGAGCCGTTCTCGAAGATCATGAGCGCCGTCGGCGCGCTGCGAGGGGACGAGGTGCTGCATCTGCGAGCCATCTTCGAGCCGGCGCCTCTCTTCGCCGTGCTCGCCAAGCGCGGCTTCGTGCACGAATCCCTCCGGCACGCGGACGACGACTGGTCGGTGTGGTTCTGGCGTCCTGACGCGGAGAGCGCCGCGGGCACGGTCCCGTCGCCGTGCGACGCCGCCGCTCCGGGGTGCGCCCCGGCCGCCGGCGATGACGCGTCCTCACCGCACGTGGTGTGGCTGGACGTGCGCGGCCTCGAGCCGCCGGAGCCGCTCGTGCGCACGCTCGCCGCGCTCGAGACGCTCCCCGATGGGTATGCGCTCGTCCAGGTGAACGTGCGCGTACCGCAGTTCCTCCTGCCCGTGCTCGCCGAGCGCGGGTTCTCCTGCGCGATCGACGAATCGCTCGCCGATCGCGTGCTCGTGCGCATCTGGCGCGCGACCTGAGCGCCGGCGATCGCCGCGCCCACTCTGTCCATTACCTGTCCAGGAGATCTTCCGTCATGTCCACCACGCCGCTCGAGCTCGACGTCCGCGTCATCCCGCCGCGCGAGAAGCACCCGTCCATCTTCCGCGCCTTCGACAGCCTGAAGAGCGGACAGGCGCTCCTGCTCGTGAACGACCACGACCCCCGGCCGCTGCGCTACCAGCTCATGGCCGAGCGTCCCGACACCTTCGACTGGCAGTACGAGGCAGAGGGGCCGGAGGTCTGGCGCGTGCGCATCAGCCGCCGCTGACGCATCGCGACGATCGGTCATGGGTGCCGGGCGGCCGCGAGGTCGCCGGCGCCGATGACCGGCGTCCGCCTCGGCGCTCAGGCCGCCCGCTTCGCGTACTGCCGCACGGCCAGCCAGAGCGCCACCACCGCGAAGACGCCGAGCGTGAGCAACGGCGCGGCGATCTCCCGGATTCCGGCGCCCTTCATGAGTATCGCGCGCGTGATGGTCACGAAGTGGCGCACCGGGTTCAGCTCCGAGAGCCACTGCACCCACGCCGGCATGCTGTCGATCGGGGTGAGCAGCCCGCTCATGAGCAGATAGACCATCAGCACGAAGAACGTCACGAACATCGCCTGCTGCTGCGTCTCCACGAGAGTGGAGATCCAGAGGCCGATGGCCAGCGCCACCATCAGGTACACGGCGGCGGCGCCGAACAGGAGCGCGATGCTGCCGCGCACGGGGATGCCGAACGCGAGCCACCCGACGGCGAGGCCGAGCCCCAGGTCGATCATCCCCAGCACCCAGAACGGGAGGAGCTTCGCGGCGATGAACTGCCCGCGGGTGATCGGCGTGACGTTGAGCTGCTCCAGCGTTCCCGCCTCCTTCTCCCGCGCGATGTTCTGGGCGGTGATGAGCGTGCCCACGATCGTCACCAGCGCCACGAGGATCCCCGGCACCATGTAGTGCCGGTAGTCGAGCGTCGGGTTGTACCAGCCGCGCGCGCGCAACTCGAGGTGCCCCGCCCCCCGGGCTGGTGGCGGCCCATCTCCGTCGGCGCCGGCCAGCGCCAGCCGCGCGGTGGGGTGAAGGGTGGCACCCAGCTCGTCGCCGTACGCCGCGATCACCCGCGTCGCGTACGACTGCACGATCCCGGCGGCGGAGCCCTGGATCGCGTTCACGTCCAGGTGCACCGGCGCGCTTCGCGTCCGCACGAGCGATTCCTCGAAATCGCGGGGGATCGTCAGCACGAGCGTCGCCCGCCCGCGAAGCATGGCCTCGCTCCCCGCCTCGGGGGATGAAGACTCCCCCACGATCCGGAAATAGCCGGACGAGCCCAGCCGCGACACCAGCCCTCGCGACGTGCTGGTGTGATCGAAGTCCACCACGTACGCCGGCGTGGCGCGGATCGCGAACGTCGCCGCGTTCGACAGCACCAGGAGCTGCACCAGGGGGACGACGATGAGCTGAGCGAGCGTGGCGCGGTCGCGCACCACGTGCAGCACCTCGGCGCGCGCCAGCACCAGGATCCGCCGGAGCCCCAATCGCTTCGCGAGCCGCATCGCTACTCCAGTCTCACGTTGAACGAGCGGGCGCTCACCGCCAGGAGGACCAGCGCCATCGCGGCCAGCACCAGCGTCTCCCGCCAGAGGTAGCCGAGCCCGACCCCCTCGAGCATGATCCCGCGCGCGATGCTCACGAACCACCGGGCCGGCACGATGTTCGACAGCCACCGGAGCGGCCACGGCATGCTCTCGATCGGGAAGATGAATCCGGAGAGCAGGAGCGTGGGGAGCATCGTCCCCACGAGCGCGACCAGCATCGCCACCCGCTGCGATGACGTGCGCGCCGAGATCACGATGCCCAGCGCGAGCGACACCAGGATGTACAGGAGCCCCTCCCCCAGCAGCAGCGCGACGTTTCCCCGCACCGGCACCCGGAAGATCAGCCGCGCCTCCACGAGCACCGCGGCCACCCCCACGAGGCCGATGACGAGATAGGGAGCGACCTTGCCGATCACGATCTGCCAGGGGCGCAGCGGCGAGACGAGCAATCCCTCCATCGTGCCCGTCTCCTTCTCGCGCGTGAGCGACAGCGCGGTCATCATCGACGCGATGATCGTGAGGACCATCGCCATGAGCCCGGGCACGAACAGGTTGGAGCTCTCGCGGGTGGGGTTGAAGCGCATGCGCGACACGGGCACGATGCGGAACCCGCCGCTCCCCGCTCCCCGCTCCCGATCGAGCTCCTCGATCACCGCCGCCACGTAGCTCTGCCGGGACACCCCCGTGTTCGGCTCCGTGGCGTCGCTGATCACCTGCACGCGCGCCGGCAGCCCACGGGCCAGCCGCTGCGCCAGCGCCGGCTCGAACACCACCGCCACCTGCGCCGCATCCCGCTCGAACAGCCGCTCCAGCCGGGTCGCGTTTGGCAGCACCGCGACCGTGCGAAAGAGCCCCGTGGCCGCGAGCCGCGCGCGCACCGCCAGCGTGACCGGATCGGGCGCGGGATCCACGACGGCGAGGCGGACATCGGTCACGTCGGTGCGGATCGAGTAGCCGAAGAGCACCACCTGCACGATCGGCATGAGGATGAGCACCGTGAGCGTGCGCCGGTCGCGCAGAATGTGGTAGCCCTCCTTCCGCAGCAGTCCACGCAGCGCGCTCATGGCATCGCATCTCCCGGCGCGAGCCCCTCCCCCGGCGCGCCCCCGCTCGCCGCCCCGTGATCGGGGCGGGCCAGACGAACGAACACATCGTCCAGCGAGGCGGCGCCGAACCGCTCCTTCAGCTCGTGCGGCGTCCCCATCGCCGCGATGCGTCCGTCCACCATGATCGAGATCCGGTCGCAGTACTCGGCCTCGTCCATGTAGTGCGTGGTCACGAACACCGTCGTCCCGGCGTGCGCCGCCTCGTAGATCTGCTCCCAGAACTGCCGCCGCGTGATCGGGTCCACGCCGCCCGTGGGCTCGTCGAGGAACACGATGCGTGGCTCGTGCAGCAGCGCCACGGAGAACGCGAGCTTCTGCTTCCAGCCGAGGGGGAGCGACCGCACCGGCGACGTCTCCGACCGCTCGAGCCCGAGACGCTCCAGCATGCGCCGCATGCGCACACGGATCTCCGCCGGCGCGAGGTCGTAGATGCCCCCGTAGAGCTGGATGTTCTCGCGCACCGTGAGATCATCGTACAGGGAGAAGCGCTGGCTCATGTAACCGATGTTCCGCTTCACCGCCTCCGGCTCGGTGCGGATGTCGTGACCGGCGACCGTCGCTTCCCCGGCGCTCGGCGCCAGCAGCCCGGTGAGCATGCGGATCGCAGTGGTCTTTCCCGCCCCGTTGGCGCCGAGAAAGCCGAACACCTCTCCGGTGCGGACCTCGAACGTGATCCGGTCCACCGCGGTGAACGCGCCGAACGTGCGCGTGAGCTCCCGTGCACGGATCGCGAGCGTCTCGCTCATGCGGCCGCCTCCGATCGCGTCGCGCTCAGGCGGGCGATGAACGTGTCCTCGATCGTCGGCTCCGCGCGCGTCACCTCGGCGCGCGCGATCCCCCGCGATGCGAGGAACGCCTCCAGCTCCCGCGCCACTTCGGCCGCGGGCGCGGCGGCGCGCGCATCGGCGAAGTGCAGCACCTCGCCGAACGGGTACACCGCGCCGGTGTTCGGGTAGGCACGGATGGCGCGGAGCGTGCCGTACCGGTCCCCCGCTCGCACCGCGAAGAGCGGGCGGTCGAAGGACGCGGCGATCGCCGAGGGCGTGTCGATCGCCAGGATTCCTCCCGCCTGCACCAGCGCCACGCGGTCGCACCGGCTCGCCTCGTCCATGTACGGCGTGGAGACGACGATCGTGAGCCCGCCGGCGCGCAGGTGCGCGAGCAGATCCCAGAACTCCCGCCGGGAGACGGCATCCACTCCCGTGGTCGGCTCGTCCAGGAACAGGATGTCCGGGCGGTGCACGAGGGCGCACGAGAGGGCCAGCTTCTGCTTCATCCCGCCGGACAGCGCGGCCGCGCGGCGGCGCTTGAACGGCTCGAGCTGCGAGTAGATCGGCGCGATCTGCTGGTACTCCCGCTCCACCGTCGTCCCGAACACGGAGGCGAAGAAGCGGAGGTTCTCCTCGACGCTCAGGTCGGGATAGAGCGCGAACCGCCCGGGCATGTAGCCGATCCGCCGCCGGAGCGCCCAGAGGTCGTGCACCACGTCGCGGCCGAGCACGCGCGCCGTGCCCGCGTCGGGGATGAGCAGCGTGGCGAGGATGCGGAAGAGCGTCGTCTTCCCCGCGCCGTCGGCGCCGATGAAGCCGAACAGCTCCCCGGCGCCCACCCGGAAGGAGACGCCGTCGAGCGCGGTGGTGCCTCCGAAGCGCTTCACGAGCCCCTCGGCCACCACGGCATCGACCGGCTCCGCGGCCGAGGCGCCGGTCATCGGGACGCGGTCTCCGCGGGAAAGCCGACGTCCGCCGGCATGCCGATCTTGAGCACTCCTTCCGGGTTGGCGACGCGCACCTTCACCGCGTACACCAGGTTCGACCGCTCGTCGCGCGTCTGGATCGGCGTCGGCGTGAACTCCGCCTGCGACGAGATCCACGAGACCCTCCCGGGGAGCGCCCGGCGGCGGTCCGCACCCACGTCCACCGACACGCGAGCGGCCTGCCCGAGCCGCAGGTGCGCGAGCTGCGGCTCGGAGACGTACGCGCGGACTTCCATGGTGTCGAGGCTCGCGATCCGGTACAGCGGCTGCCCGCTCTGCACCAGCTCCCCCGCCTCGACGTACGTGGTGAGCACCGTGCCGGCGACCGGATTGCGCACGCGCGCCTTGCGGAGCTGGTCGCGGATCTGCGCGGCGCGGGCCTCGGTGGCCGCCGCATCCAGCGTGGCCGCCTCGCGCTGCGCGCGCGTGGCGGCGATCTGCCGCACGAGGGTGCGATAGTCGCGCTCCGCCTGGTCGAGCTGCTGCGCCGTGGCCGCCTGCTGCGCGAACAGGCGCTGCGTGCGGTCGTAGGTGCGCCGCGCCACGTCGCGCTGCGCCTCGAGGACACCCACCTGCCGCGCCACCTGGCCGGCGTTGGCGGTGGCCGCGTCGTGCTGCGCCTCGATCTGGCGGAGCTGAAGCGCCAGCGCCGTGGTGTCGATCAGCGCCGCGACGGCGCCGGCCGCCAGGCGGCTCCCCTCGACGGCGTCGAAGCGGAGCAACTGCCCGCTGGTCTCGGCGCCGACGACGACCTCCGTCGCCTCCACGTTGCCGTACGCATCGGGTTCCGGGGCGCGCCGGCACCCGAGCGCGGGAAGGGCGGCGGCGGCGATGATGAGCAGCGCGCGGCGCGGGCGCCGGCGCGACGATGGTGCCGTGTTCGATCGCATCAGCGGACCTCCACGCCGAGAGTAGTGAGCAGGTGCGCCTGCGCGCGCGCGAGCTCCACGCGGTGCGCGTCGCGGGTGAGGCGGGCGGAAAGCAGCTCGGTGCTGCGGTCCACGTAGTCCGCGCCCGTGGCCACGCCCTCGCGCAGCCGGGCGCCGGTCTCGCGCTCCACCCGCTCGCGCAGCGCGATCACCTGGTCGTCCGTGGCGAGCGTGCCGTGGAGGCGGTCGATCGTGGCCAGATCGCCGGCGATCGCGCGGCGCAGCCCCGCGGTGAACGCCGCCTCGCCCGCCTGCACGATGCGCTGCTGCAGCTCGAGCTCCTGCCGCTCGCGGCTGGTGGTGCCCCAGCTCCATGGAGTCCAGCGCACCTGCACGCCGGCGAGCCAGTAGCTGTCGAAGCCGGATCCGAGCAGGTTCAGCCCCGGGCGCCCGTAGCCCGCGCGGGCGAACGCCGACACGCGCGGCATCGCGCCCGCATCGGCCACCGCCGCCTGCCGCGCCAGCCGCTCGCGCGCGGCAGCGAACTCGTCGAGCTCCGGGCGCCCGCGGAACGCATCCGGCGTTCCGATGCTCTCGCGCGCCCGCGCGACGACGGAGTCGAGATTCGGCAGCGCGAGCGAGTCACGATCGGAGATCGCGCGCCCCGTGAGCTCGGTGAGCCGCGCCAGCGCGGCGCCGCGGTCGGCACGCGCTTCCGCCTCGCTCTGCCGGCGCTGGAGCAGCGCGGCGGCGATGGTCGCGCTGTCGCTCGGGAGCGCGGCGCCCTCGCGCACCCGCGTGCGCGCCTCGGCGAGCCGCGCCTCGAGCGCGGCGCCCGAGGCGGCGAGCTCGCTCGCGCGCGATTGCAGCAGCGCGGCGGTGAAGAAGTTCTCCTCCACCTCCAGGCGGACGTCGTGCAGCGTCGCGCGCACCCCCGCCTGCTCCTCCGCGAGTCGCGCGTGCTCCACCGCGCGGCGCGGAGCGCGCGTGGGGTCGAACAGCGACTCCTGCGCCCCCACATGTGCATCGTAGGTGTCGTACGGCGGCGAGGGGACGCGCTCGCCGTTGGGGAGCAGGATCGGAACGCGCACCACGTCCGACTGGTGCTGCGCCTGTCCCTCGACGGAGAGCGCGGGGAGGCGCTCCGCCGCGAGCGTGCGCAGCCGGAGCGCCGACTGCTCCGCCTGGAGGGCGAGCTGCCCCGAGCGGGGATCGGCGCGCACGGCGGCATCCTCGAGCGCACCCAGGTGGAGGGTGTCGGCGGGAGCCGCGACCATGGTCGCGGCGGGAGACGCGACCATCGTCCCCGCGGCGCGGAGCGAGTCGCCGGACGCGCGAGGCAGCTGCGCGCGCGCGGCGCGCGGTGCGGCGATGGCCCCGGCGATCAGCAGTACGACGGCGAGCGCGGGCCGGTGCGCGCGGTGCATGGCGATCCTCACGGCCGGAGCGCGTTCAGGAAGAAGGCCGGCAGCTCCTTCTTGCGCTGCTCGATGAAGCGCGCGTAGCCGCGCTCGTCCAGGTGCAGCACGGCCGCGAGCAGCGGTCGCCCCGCGAACGGGAAGATGCAGAGCGACAGCAGGTTCACCAGGAACTGCCCGGCGGAGATGGGGCGCAGCGTGCCGGCGCGGGCGCGGGCCCGAAGCTGCCGCTCGAGCTTGCCGAGGACCGGCGTGCCGATCCCTTCGACGTCCACCCCCAGCGTCGCCTGCGCGAACTGCCGCACGCGCTCGGGGTCTGCATTCATCTCGCCGATCAGGTAGGCGGGGACGAAGGGGCTCCGCGAGAGGTAGTCGAGCTCGAAGGCGATGACGCGCTCGACCTTCTCCTCGATCTCGGCGTCGGAGGCGAGCACCGCGACGATGGCGGGAAAGAGCCCCTTCGCGACGCGCTGGAAGATGGCCTGCGCGAGGCGGTCCTTGCTGCGGAAATAGTAGTGGAGGAGCGCCTTGTTGACGCCGGCTTCGTCGGCGATCTCCTGCATGCGGGCGCCGGCGGTGCCGCGCCGAAGGAAGACGGCGTTGGCGGCGTCGAGGATGCGCTGCTCGGTATCGAGGTCGCGGCCGCCGTCCGGGCGTTGCGGGGCTTTCGTGGATTTGGCCATTCGGTTTCACCGTTTGGTTTCACCATGTGGTTAACCGAACGATGCAGCGGGCGGCGCGGCGGCGCAAGTCCGGCCGCAGGGATCGCCCGCCCCGGTTCGCCCACCTCCGCGCTCAGCCCGCCACTCCACTCCCCAGATGCGCGTCGATCCCCAGCGCCGCGTCTCTCCCCTCCCGAATCGCCCACACGATCAGCGACGCGCCGCGCCGCGCATCCCCTGCCGCGAACACGCCCGGAACGCTCGTCATGTGCCGCTCGTCGGTGACGATGTTCCCGCGGGCGTCGAGCGCGAGCCCGAGCTCCTCCACCAGCCCCTCGCGGACCACCCCGGTGTACCCCATGGCGAGCAGCACGAGATCGACGTCGAGCACGCGCTCCTCGCCTGGCACCGGCACCGGCGCCCAGCGCCCATCCGGCGTGGCACGCATCTCCACGCGCACCGCGCGCAGCCGCTCCACGCGCCCGCGTCCCTCGATCGCCACGGTGCACGTGCTCCACGCGCGCCGCCCTCCCTCCTCGTGCGCGTGCGATGTGCGGAGCTGCATCGGCCAGAGCGGCCACGGGGTGCTCGCGCTCCGCGCGGCCGGTGGCTCGGGGAGCAGCTCGAGCTGGTGCACCTCCGTCGCGCCCTGCCGGTGGCAGGTGCCGAGACAGTCCGAGCCCGTGTCGCCGCCGCCGATGATCGCCACGCGCCGGCCGCGCGCCGAGATCGCCCCGCGCTCCGGCACCACGTCGCCCGCCACGCGGCGGTTCTGCTGCTCGAGGAAGTCGAGCGCGCGATGCACCCCTCGCAGCTCGCGCCCCGGGACCTCCAGCTCGCGCGGCGCGCCGGCGCCGATGGCGATCAGCACCGCGTCGAACTCCGCCAGCAGGCGCGCCGCCGCCGCGCCGTCCACGCGCGCGCACGTCTCGAGTTGCACCCCCTCCGCGGCGAGCTGGCGCAGCCGCGCATCGAGCACGCGCTTCTCGAGCTTGAAGTCGGGGATCCCGTACCGCAGCAGCCCGCCGATGCGATCGGCGCGCTCGAGCACCACCACGCCGTGCCCGGAGCGGCGGAGTTGCTGCGCGGCAGCGAGCCCCGCCGGCCCCGAGCCCACCACGGCCACGCGGCGTCCGCTCTCCCGGACCGGACGCTCCGGGGCGATCCACCCTTCCTGGAAGCCGCGGTCCGCGATCGCCTGCTCGATGCTTCGGATCGCCACGGGACGATCGATGAGCCCCAGCACGCAGGCGCTCTCGCACGGCGCGGGACACAGCCGCCCGGTGAGCTCGGGAAAATTGTTCGTCGCGTGCAGCGCCGCGAGTGCATCGCGCCACCGTCCGCGCGATACGAGCTCGTTCCACTCCGGGATCAGGTTGCGCACCGGGCAGCCGGTGTCCCCCTGGCAGAACGGGACACCGCAGTCCATGCAGCGCGCCCCCTGCGCGCGCAGCGTGTCATCCGCCGGCGGCTCGTAGAACTCCGTCCAGGTCCGGATCCGATCCGCCACGGGCAGCCGCCGCGGATCGGATCGCGCCGACTTCATGAATCCCTTTGGGTCTCCCACGACTCGCCTCCAGCGTCCCGCGCCGTGCCGCCGCGCGCGCCGCGAACACCCGCTGGTACTCCAGCGGCATCACGCGCACCACGCGCGCGAGGATCGCGTCCCAGTGCAGCAGCAGCTCCTTCGCGCGCGCGCTCCCGGTGAGGCGCGCGTGCCGCGCCACCAGCCGCCGGAGCGCCGCGCACTCCTCCTCATCGGTCGCCCGTTCGAGCGACACCAGGCCGGTGTTGCACCGGCGCGCGAACGCGCCATCCTCGTCCAGCACGTACGCCACGCCGCCGCTCATCCCGGCCGCGAAGTTCCGCCCGGTGCGCCCCAGCACCACCACCGTGCCGCCGGTCATGTACTCGCACCCGTGGTCCCCCACCCCCTCCACCACCGCCACCGCCCCGCTGTTGCGCACCGCGAACCGCTCCCCCGCCGCGCCGCACACGTACGCTTCCCCCGCCGTGGCACCATAGAGCGCCACGTTGCCGATGATGATCGTGCGCGCGGCATCCCAGCGTGCGTCGGCCGGCGGACGCACCACCAGCCGGCCGCCGGAGAGCCCCTTGCCGAAGTAGTCGTTCGCCTCCCCCTCGAGGGCGAGAGTGACGCCGCGCACCGCGAACGCGCCGAAGCTCTGCCCCGCCGAGCCGCGGAACGCGAAGCGCACCGTGTCATCGGGCAGCCCCGCCGCGCCGCGCCGCCGCGCGATCTCGCCGGAGAGCATCGCGCCCACCGTCCGGTCGGTGTTACGGATGGGGAGCGTCGCGCGCACCCGCTGCCCGCTCTCCAGCGCTGGTCGCCCCAGCCGGAGCAGCTCCCGATCGGGAGAGCTGTCGAGACCGTGATCCTGCGCCGACACGCAGCGCGTGGCGACGCGCGCGGGGACGTTCGGCCGGTGCAGGAGGGTGGACAGGTCGAGCGTGCGCGCCTTCCAGTGCCACGACACGTCCCGCGGCCGAAGCAGGTCGCTGCGCCCGATCATCTCGTCCATGGTGCGCACCCCCAGACGTGCCATGATCGCACGCACCTCCTCCGCGACGAGAAAGAAGTACTCGATCACGTGCTCCGGCTTCCCCGTGAACTTCGCCCGCAGCACCGGATCCTGCGTCGCGATCCCGACGGGGCAGGTGTTGAGGTGGCACTTCCGCATCATCACGCACCCCTGCGCCACCAGCGGCGCGGTGGAGAAGCCGAACTCCTCGGCGCCGAGCAGCGCGGCGATCGCCACGTCGCGCCCCGTCTTGAGCTGCCCATCGGTCTGCAGCCGCACGCGCCCGCGCAGGTCGTTGAGCACCAGCGTCTGGTGCGTCTCGGCCAGCCCCAGCTCCCACGGGATCCCCGCGTGCTTGATGGATGACAGCGGCGACGCCCCCGTTCCGCCGGAGTCGCCGGAGATCAGGATGAGATCGGCTCGCGCCTTGGCCACTCCGGCGGCGATCGTCCCCACCCCCACCTCCGCCACCAGCTTCACCGACACGAGCGCGCGCGGGTTCACCGTCTTCAGGTCGTGGATGAGCTGCGCCAGATCCTCGATCGAGTAGATGTCGTGGTGCGGCGGCGGCGAGATGAGCGTCACGCCGGGGGTGGAGTGCCGAGTGCGCGCGATCGTCTCATCCACCTTGTGCCCGGGGAGCTGCCCCCCTTCGCCGGGCTTCGCCCCCTGCGCCATCTTGATCTGGAGCTCGGCGGCGCTCACCAGGTAGTCGGTGGTGACGCCGAAGCGCCCCGAGGCCACCTGCTTGATCGCGCTCGAGCGCTCGGTGCCGTACCGCTCCGGCTCCTCGCCACCCTCCCCGCTGTTCGAGCGTCCCCCGATGCGGTTCATCGCCAGCGCGAGCGTCTGGTGCGCCTCGCGGCTCAGCGCGCCGAAGGACATCGCGCCCGTGGCGAAGCGCTTCACGATCTCCGCCGCGGGCTCCACGTCATCCAGCGGCACCGGCTCGCGCTCCGCGAAATCGAGGAGCCCGCGGATGGTGGAGAGGGGTCCCTCGCGCTCGCTCGTCAGGCGGCTGAACGTCTGCCATGCATCCCGGCGCCCCTCGCGCGTCGCGTGCTGGAGCGCCGCGATGGTGGCGGGATTCCAGTTGTGGTGCTCCCCCGGCGCGCGGTAGTGATACTCGCCACCGACGTCGAGCCGGCGGATCGGCAGCGCCAGCCGGAACGCGGCGCGGTGGCGGCGCAGCGATTCCTCGGCCAGGTGGGGGAGCTCGATCCCGCCGAGCCGCGAGTCCGTGCCGGTGAACCAGCGGGCGATGAGGCGCGGGCCCAACCCGATCGCCTCGAAGATCTGCGCGCCGCAGTAGCTCTGGATGGTCGAGATCCCCATCTTCGACAGGATCTTGAGCAGCCCCTTCTCGATCGCCTTCAGGTAGTGCGCTTCCGCGGCCGCCGCATCCACCCCCTCGGGCAGGCTCCCGTCGCGCGCGAGGTCGGCCAGCGTCTCGAGCGCCAGGTACGGGTTCACGGAGCCCGCGCCGTAGCCGATGAGCAGGGCGACGTGCGCCACCTCGCGCGCCTCCCCCGTCTCGACGATGAGGCCCACTTCCGTGCGCAGCCGCTCCCGGATCAGGTGGTGGTGCACGGCGGCGGTCGCGAGCAGCGAGGGGATCGGCGCCCAGTCGGCGCTCACGCCACGGTCGCTCACGATGAGCAGCGTGCACCCCTCGCGGATCGCCTGCGTCGCCTGGCGACAGAGCGACTCCACCGCCTGCTCCAGCGCCGGCGCGCCTCCATCGGCCGCGAACAGCGCGCGCAGCGTGCGCGCCCGGAGATTCCCGCTGTTCAGCGCCTGGATCCGCTCGAGCTGGGCCGTGGTGAGCACGGGGCTGTCCACGAGGATCCGCCGCGCCTGCGCGGGGCGCTCGCCGAGCACGTTCGCCTTGGGCCCGATCGGCATCGCGAGCGACATCACGAGCTGCTCGCGGATGGGATCGATGGGCGGGTTCGTCACCTGCGCGAAGAGCTGCTTGAAGTACTTGAACAGGAGCTGCGGCTCATCGGAGAGGACCGCGAGCGGCGTGTCGTTGCCCATCGACCCCACGGGCTCCTCTCCGGTCGCCGCCATCGGGACCAGGATCGTCCGCAGCTCCTCGATCGTGTACCCGAAGGCCTGCTGCCGGTCGCGCAGCGTCGCGCGCTCGACGCGCGCTCCGGCGCGCGGCTCCGGCAGCTCGTTCATCCCGATGCGGCTCGAGGCGACCCAACGCCGGTACGGCCGGCGGGACGCCAGATCGCTCTTCAGCTCCTCGTCCTCCACGATCCGCCCGAGCGCCGTGTCCACGAGAAACATCCGCCCGGGCTGCAGCCGTCCCTTCGCCCGGATGCGCGCCGGCGCCACGTCGAGCGCTCCCGCCTCCGACGCGAGCACCACGAGGTCGTCGGTGGTCGCGAGCCATCGCCCCGGGCGGAGGCCGTTGCGGTCCAGCGTTCCCCCGATGCGCACGCCATCGGTGAACGCCACCGCCGCCGGTCCATCCCAGGGCTCCATCATCGCCGCGTGGTACTCGTGGAACGCCCGTCGCTCGGCATCCAGGTGCGGCTTCCCCGACCACGCCTCGGGGATCAGCATCATCAGCGCGTGCGGGAGGGTGCGCCCTCCCTGCACCAGGAACTCCACCGCGTTGTCGAGACAGGCGGAGTCGCTCTGGTCGTCCTGGATCACCGGGTACAGCTTCGCGAGCTCGGTGCCGAGGAGTCGCGATGACATGTGCCCCTCGCGCACGCGCATCCAGTTCACGTTGCCGCGCAGCGTGTTGATCTCGCCGTTGTGGCACAGGTACCGGTACGGGTGCGCGCGCGCCCACGACGGGAAGGTGTTGGTGGAGAAGCGCGAATGCACGAGCGCGAGCGCGCTCGCGAAGTCGCGCTCCATCAGGTCGGGATAGAAGCGCGGGAGCTGCCACGGCATCAGCATCCCCTTGTACACCATCGTGCGCGACGAGAGGCTGGCGACGTAGAATCCGCCGCGCTGCCCCACCGCGTTCTCGATCTGCCGCCGGAGCACGTACAGCGCCCGCTCGAACGCGGGGCGCCCTCGTGCGTCGCGCGCGACGAAGAGCTGCCGCACCACGGGCATGCTCCCGCGCGCGATCTCGCCGAGCACGCTGTCGTCCACGGGCACATCGCGCCAGCCGAGCAGCCGGAGCCCCTCATCCGCGATCGTCCGCTCGACGATCACCTCGCAGCTCCGCCGCTCCGCCGGCGATGACGGCAGGAACAGCATCCCGGCGCCGTAGTCAGCGGCGGGAGGCAGCTCCACCCCCGCGTCCGCGCACGCGCGGGCGAGGAACGCGTGCGGGAGCTGCACGAGCACCCCCGCCCCGTCGCCGCTGCAGGGGTCGCACCCCACCGCGCCGCGATGCGAGAGGTTCTGCAGCAGCGTCAATCCCTGCCGCACGATCTCCGGCGATGCGCTTCCCCGTGCGTGCGCGACGAAGCCGATGCCGCACGCGTCGTGCTCGTGCGCCGGGTCGTAGAGCCCTTGCCGTGGGGGGAGGCCGTGCGCGGTCATCCTGCTCCGTGCCCGAGGGGCGATACGGGAAGGCCCCCGCGTTCGGTGTCGAATGCGGGGGCCTGGTGTGATCGGGCGCTCATCGCTCGCGCCATCGTCTCGCCATCACCGCCGCTCGCACCGTGTGCAGCATCGGATTCCGGAACCCCAGGGTAGCCAGGGCGCCGGTGATGGCGATGCGGCGGTCGTGATTCGGCATGTGGCGCATGATGACTCCGTGTGGCTCCGCTCGATGCACGTCGACCTGTGACTTTCGACGATAGTGGACGCGCATCGGCGACGTGCTGGACGATCGGCCAGGGGGGCGCTCGCCGACCGGCGAGTCGCCCCGCGGCCGCTACTGCCCCGCGTGCTTCAACTCGCCGCAGGCGACGATCGACTTCATCTTCGATGCGGACTCGTGCACGTTCACCATGTACTGTCCGCTCGGGGAGAGCACCTGCGACACGTTCGCCGTGCCGGTGCCGGCGCCGGAGGAATCCGTGGTGATCGGCGGGTAGGCATCGGCCGGACCGACGATCCCCTGGTCGTGGCCGCACGTCCCCTTGTGCACGTGCCAGGGGTGCGTGGAGCCCGCCGCCGCGCCGGTGAGCGAGACCGTCACCCGCGTGGACTGGCGCGCGCTGTCGGCGGTGGCGGCCGCCGTCCCACCCACCTTCTCCTTGCCGTGGTAGCTCGCCGGCGCGGTGAGCGTGGCCGTCCACTGCGGTCCGCCCGAGTCCGACACCGGCGCCGGCATCCCAGCGCCCGGCGCGGTGTCGCGCGCCACCTGCGACGCGGTCGCGGTGTCCGCGGTGGAGCTCTCGCTTCCGTGGCCGCACGCCGCGATCGCGGCGGCGAGCGCCATGACACATCCCATGCGAGCGACGTTCATGCTCCCTCCTGTCCGGGTCGGGCGCCCACGATGCGGCCGCATGCCGCACCGTGGCGAGCGACAGCCCTGCACGACGCGTGCGCGGCGGCGAGGGCGGCGCGCCGGCGCGGGGGCCCCCGCCCCCCCCCCGCGCCGGGGGTGCCCCCCCCCGGCCCCCTGGGCGAGCGGGCAAACCC